>JALWLL010000017.1:23587-25304 GCA_026996295.1 Sulfurimonas sp. | reverse complement strand
AAGTTACCCATCAACAGGTTTATGTGGGAATAAACTACCCTATCCTATATCTCCAAAAACCAAATCACTCTCCGTCCCTAACACACCTGACATAATTGTTATCGCCCTTACCGTAGCTGCCCACATCGCCACCGCCGAAGCTGACAATCCACGCAGTGCCCTTACTGTCCTCATAGGTAGTAGAACTCCAATAATCGTTAGAGCTAACATTTTCAAAACCATTCACAATAGCTGGAAATACTTTAGACCTATCTACTATGCTTTTAAGCTCATTGATGTTTGGGAGTCTCCAGTCGCTGTATCCACCAAGGCTTAAAGCTTCACATCTATCTATGGCACTCTGCCAAGTTGTAGTTGAACCTACTGCATCATCTTGCCACTCTAGCTTTGAGACACTATCTTTTACAATGTCACCTGTTTTTGTAAAGTCTGCTTGTAGCAGACTAAGCCCTATCATAATCAAAAGGATTATTTTCATCTATTGCTCCTTGTTTTAGTGAAAAACTAATAGTGAAAAATGAAAAATATTCTTTTCATTTTCTATTATTTTTCTTTGATGTTTTTATACTTGATACTAAGAGTTTGATTAACTCGTCGCTATCGTTTTTGATGCTTTGAGACATCTTATGGCTTATATACTCAGTATCTTTAAGAAGAGAGAGCCAGTATGAAGTCTCATTTGCTTCTTTTAGTGCTATACTTAGTTTGTTTATGAAGTCAGCCTTAGACTGCCCAAACTCTGCTTCGTGGACTAAAGCACCTACAGCAGTTCCACTTCTTAGAACCTGTTTACTCAAAACAAACTCCCTCTTCTCACTACAGAGATATTTATAGAGCTTAACCACTCTTATAGCAAAAGCATAACTCCTCTCTTTTAAAATATTTTTCATACAAAATCTCCCTCAATTTACAAATAAACCAAGAGTAACTAAATATTTTATAGAACTACAAAAATATTGCAAAATGCAACACTCTTACCACCAACTACCACTCGCCACTTCTCACTTTTCATTTTTCACTTTTCATTCTCCACTCTCCATCACTCTCCATCTCTAACACACCTGACATAACCGCCAGCGCCCTTATAGTTGTTGTACACATAGCCACCGTCGAAGCGGACAATCCACGCATTGTACTTGCCGTACTCATAGGTAGTAGAACTCCAATAAAGGCTAGAGCTAACATTATTAAAATAAGTTGTATCTATCGCTGGATTCGCTCTGCCATAATCAACTATCCCCTCTAGTTCAGTTAATGTTGGAAGTCTCCAGTCCGTGTAGCCTCCAAGGCTCAACTCACTGCAGTAGGTTGCAGCGGTATCACCACTTGTGTCGTAACATGCCGGGGAGCTTGTGTCATTGTAACAAGTGTCATAGTTTGCATCTGTCAGCCACTGTTTTGTAACACTCGACACTGCTGCATCATCCTGCCACATCAGCCCGGTAAGTTCATCTGTTACTATATCTGATGCTCTTGTGTACTGAGGCGTTACACCTTTTTGGTAGTAGCCATCATCCTTAAGAGTGCCATCTGTCACTTCAGCTCCATTTGCATCATAAGATTTTGTTTGTCCTGTTTTTTTGATGGTGCTTGTAGCACTTGTTTGTGTAGCACTTATAGTGATGTTTATGGTTGCTACTGCTGAGTCCACTGTGCCGTCATTTACTTTGTAGGTGAAACTATCTGTTCCACTGTAACCTGTTGTGGGTGTGTAGGT
>JALWLL010000017.1:8832-23487 GCA_026996295.1 Sulfurimonas sp. | reverse complement strand
TACACTCGCCACTGCTGAATCCACAGTACCGTCATTTACTTTATAAGTAAAACTATCAGCTCCGGTATAACCTGCTGTGGGTGTGTAGATTAGATTTGGTGCTGTACCACTGAGTGAGCCGTGAGATGGTTGTGTGAAACTGTAACTTAACGTATCTCCATCTGCATCACTGCCTAAAAGAGTGACATTCAGATCTTGGTTTTCATATACAGTGAGACTCAATGGGGTTGCTGTTGGTGTTTGATTTGACAGAGGTTCATCAACATCAAGTATGTTTATGGTTATGTTTTGCGTAGCTTCATTTCCCGCTTCATCTGTTGCTGTAGCTACAAAAAGATAAGTTGTTTTTGTAGGTTGCGCTTCATAATCCGGTGCAGTTTTAAATGTCACAACTCCTGTTGTTGCATTTACATCGAAACTTGGGCTGTCTTGCCCACTTATGGAGTAAGTAACTGTTGACTCATTATCTGTAGCAGTGAGTGTTATTGCATCTGTTTGGTTCTCATATACATCTACCGACGCTGCTGAACCTGTTGTGAAAACTGGTGGAGTTACATCCACGGTCGCTATAGCACAACCCGTAGTATCTACGGTGTACGTCGCATACTGCTGTCCAAACACACTTCCAAGTTTTTCATTGTTTCCAATCATATAAACTGTATAGACTCCCTGTTGTGTAAAATCAAAAGTTGCCTGTAGTTTATCTACTGACGTAGGTGTTATAAAAGCCCCTGAGGATGGAAAAACTTTCCATTTAATACTAGAGGTGTCAAAATCATTTGCAATAAGAGAATCGGGATTGGTTATCTGTGCATTTATCTGATATGGAATATCACTACAAACATCAGTATAGTTTTGAGCAAGAGTGATCGTTGGTATGTCAAAAATATTTAATGATGGATTAAAAACTGTCTTTTTGCCATCTACTGTACCATCTTCTGCATCTAAAGCATCACTCGGGTATTTTGCCAGAGTAATTTTCCAAACTTTTAAATTAGCATAAACCTTCCCCTCTAATCCTGCTTCTATTTTTAGGTTTTCAAGCCTATATATCGCCATAGTATCAAGATCTTCAAAGTCTGTGTAAACAGTTCCTTTTCCACTTGCCTTGAGATTTCCTGCAAGCCATGGTTCTACACTAAAACCTGCAGTAGCAACTTTATAAAAATTCACTTCTATATTTGGTATAAGTCTAACATTGACATCAACTTCACCTGAGACATTAAAGGTTGCAGTATATTCTTTTTGCAATGTTGGCTCTATAGGTATTTTGCTCCAGCTCTCGCCGTCATATTTCACACCCGCAACCATCTCAAAAGATGTGTCAAGATCACTTGTAGCATCTATTTCACTTTTAGCTTCGGCATTTAACACTGCATCAATTGTAAAAGTTATCTCCTGATAGACAGGCACTGCTCCTAACATATACATTTTGTAGTATGTTTTATTGACAATATCATCTACCTTATACTCTCTGTTTACAGCAGCCTCATAAAGAAAAGTACTACTAACATTAAAGTCTAATCTTCCCGCTATAGATACTTCTGCCGAAGTAACATCACCATCAGCAACTTCGGTGTTTACAACAAGAGTAGGTGTAAAGTCAAGATTAATAACATTCGTGAACTCTTTATAAGTGCTTACAGATGTATCTATCGTTGTTTTTCCCGATTCCTCTTGTGGTTTGGCTATGACCTTTATCTTTGATTGGAGTGTTTCACACTCACTGTCTCCCCATATAATATCATTATCATCATTTTTGTCTTCAGCACATACCTCATATGTTGCTATATACTCGGTATCACTTATATCCTCGCTAGCAGGTGTCCATTTTAGGTAAGCTTCAACACTCTCTTTATCTATAATCGGAAACCAATATCGTCCACTAACTTCACTTCCATTGTGTGTAAAGGAGATAAGTTTCGCATCCGTAAAAGCCCATTCATCATCTATAGCATCTTGTGTAAGCTGTGCATTGAGCTCTATAGTAAGTGTTTCATTGGCAGCTACGGTTATGATATCCTGAACGACAGTGACACTAAATGCACTATTGCTTTTAGAGAGTGATCTTTTTGCACTAGACATTGCAAGCGCACTTTTTTCTATCATACCAAATCTGCCAGAAGCCCAACTCATTTCACTCTCTTTTATGTTGTTTGCCAGATATCCTACACTTCGTCTGATAGGGCTTTGAGCAGTAGTTGTATCGGTACCAATGCCAAAAAGAACTACCTTGGAGGAGAGCTTTGCTCGCTCCACAACATCACTAATAGCTGCATCCTCTACAACGATTTTCGTGGTACTGTCATTCTTCTCAACACTCACAACACGCTTAAAATAGGCATCCTGTGCATTTCCAATGAGGATATCACCTGCATCTGGGACCTCCGCCTTTTCTGAGTCTTCAAATATTAGCGTATTATTATCTTCCACTGCATTTTCAAGATGAAGTTCTGTCGCTTTTTTAACACTTGCAGATGTTGCCAAGACGACCTCTTGGCTTAGTGTTTGCATAGAATTTTCTTGACTTGTGGCATTATTATCTGCGCTGTCTAATGCTATTACTTTTACATAGTAAAGTGTGTTGGCATTGAGTCCTGTTATATCAGCCTCAAGTGCATTTACCAATGTTTGCTTTAAAGTACTCGTATTCGCTGTAAAATTTGCATCCGTTGAGAGATGGACTTCATAACGTATCTCATCTGCCGGTGTTGTTTCATCTATAGCGTTTAACCAAAAAAGAGTAAGAGAGTTTTTTTGGGCATCTAGTGAAACTATGGTTGGGGCAGTTGGGGGTGTTACATCATTGGACGTTACAAGCATATCTTTCACATCAATATTTACAGTAGCTGCTTGAGAGTATTTCTCTCCATCATATGCATTAAAAGTAAAACTGTCACTACCCACATACCCTGCACTTGGAGTATATTTAAAACTGTTTGTATCAGCTATAAGCTCTACCGTTCCGTGTGTAGGAGGTGATATTATGCTGTACTCTAAAAAGTTATCATTCTTGTCGGTGGCAGTTAGTGTACCATTGGTTATAATATCTTTAAAAGTTGTTATATTTAAATCAAATGACTGTGGTGTATAGTTGTATAAAGCTATGCCGTTTTCTCTTATGGTCGTACCTAAATGCTCTATAACATCCAGTTCAGGCTTTGGTGTTTTGCCAACAAGGGCAAGCTCTCTTGTTATATTAACATCTTCTATCTCTTTTGTTTCATTAAAATTAAGAAGTTCATTTTCATCCAGCGTTATACCATTGGCATTTACACCTGTATCCAGAGAGAGTAAAAAAGATGCTATTTTTAAGACAGAAGGGTCTGTAATATTATCACGTTCAACACCAAGCAAATCTTGAATAAAAAGTTTAGAGTCCTCATTGATATCTGCCACATTTACAGTACCAAGTATTATTTCTCCCACCTTAAACGTTACATTGATATCTGAAGGAGCGTACTCAAATGCTCCATCGGCTGATGTTATTCCCTCTTCAGACTGTGACCTGTAAGCAAGACCTGCTACCGGAGAATCTATGAAATAAGCAACTTTGTTTTGTGGTGTCTGCTGGATTGTGGAATCACTTCCACCTCCGCTGCTACATCCACTCAACAACAAACCAAAGATAACTAAACTACTCAAAACAGCTCTATATTTTTTCAAAATCAACCTCCAATATAACAGCATAAATTTATCAAAAGAAATGTTATAAAAGGATAAAAAAGTGATGATATATAGTAAATAATGGGGGAATAATCCGGTGTAGTTGTAACTTTGCAAAACAACTCAAAACTTGAGTTGTTTTACAGTTATTTGTATCTGTAGGTGATACGACCCTTATCAAGAGAGTACGGTGTTAACTCTAACTTAACACGGTCACCTGGAAGTATTTTGATATAGTGCATACGCATTTTACCTGCGATATGACACAATATAATATGTCCATTTTCTAATTCAACACGGAAAGTTGCATTCGGCAAAGCCTCAATAATCTTGCCGTCAACTTCAATAACATCTGCTTTAGCCATTTTAAGTCCTTTTTTTACTCTTAAGCAAGAGATAATATTTCAGCTTTACCGTCAACAACTGCGACAGTATGCTCATAGTGTGAACCGCGTAATCCATCGGCACTAACAACATCCCACTTATTATCCAAGATAACAGGTGTCGGATCTTTTTGACAGATCATCGGTTCCAAACAAAAAACCATTCCATTTTTTATCTTTGGTCCTGCTTTGGCATTTTTTCCATCAAGATAGTTTGGTATTTCCGGTTCTTCATGAGGTTTTTTGCCTATTCCATGCCCACAAAAATTGTGTAATGGAACAAAGCCGTGAGACTTTATGGACTCTTCCAGTACAAGTGAAAGCTCTTTAAATCTCATACCCTCTTTGATCTCTTGTATCGCATGATAGAGTGTCTCTTTTGCACATGCTATCAATGCTTCATCCTCTTGTGTTATCTTACCGACACCAACAGTGACTGCGGCATCACCAAAATAACCATCAAGTTCTGTACCGATATCATAACCGATAACATCACCCTCTTGGAGCTTGTAATCTGTTGGGATACCATGAATAATAACTTGATTTAAAGAGGTACAAACAGCAGAAGGAAATCCGTATAGACCTTTAAAAGATGGTTTTGCACCGCAGCTTCTGATATATTCTTCAGCCATAGCATCAAGTTCTTTTAAAGAAACACCAACCTTTGTGTTTGTTTGAAGGAGTTCTAGAGCGCCACCAACTATTTTGTTGGCGGCTCGTAATTTTTCTATCTCTTGTGGTTTTCTAAGCGCAATGGCCATTGTTATAAACCAACCGCACTTAGTGTTTGATATTTACTCATATATAACTGAGCCTCTATTTTTCTCATAGTATCAAGCGCAACCTGAACAACAATAAGTACCGCAGTACCACCAAAGAAGAAAGGTACACCCATCCCCTTGATGATCATAAACGGCAATGTTGCCACAAGACCTAGATATAATGCACCCGTAAAAGTAAGTCTCGAAGCAGTTTCATTTAAAAACTCTTTTGTCGCCTCACCTGTACGGATACCCGGGATAAACCCACCTTGACGCTTCAAGTTATCTGAAATATCTTTTGCATTGAAAGTGATCGATGCATAGAAAAATGCAAAGAAGATGACAAAAACAAATGTCAAAAAGTTAAAGAAATAACTATTTGGACTCAGAAGATCAGCTATACCTTGAATCGTAGGGTTTGTACTACTTGATAATACCGTCATAGGGAACATCAATATCGCAGAAGCAAAGATAACAGGGATAACGCCCGCTAAGTTTACTTTGATCGGAATATAGTTCATTACACGTTTGTTTTGGTTTTGCATCATAACTTTTTTAGCGTATGTAATAGGAATACGACGCTCACCAAGCTCAACATAAATGATGATAGCAACAGTTGCAAGGATAAGAGCTAAAATAGCTATAACAGTTAAAAAGCTCATTGCACCTGTATTGACCATAGTGACTGTTTGACCGATAGCACTCGGAATTGCCGAAACAATACCCGCAAAGATAATCAAAGAGATACCGTTACCGATACCGCTTTGTGTGATCTGTTCACCGATCCACATAAGAAGCATAGTACCTGCAAGCATAGAAACTGCAGAAAGAATGATAAATGTAGTATGATCAGCAAGAATAGCACTGTTTCCACTTGGTCCTGTTAAGCTTTGAAGTCCAACACTTACACCGATAGCCTGAATGATCGTAATAACAATCGTTGCATAACGAATAATCTGCATATACTTAACCATACCGTCACGCTCTTTTTTCATTTGACCAAGAGTTGGAAATGTAGCAGCTAAAAGCTCCATAATAATAGAAGCGGTGATATAAGGCATAATACCGAGTGAAATAATAGAGAGTCTCTCTACAGCATTACCGCTGAACATGTTAAAAAGACCTAATGCATCTGATTGATGTGAATCGAAGAATGAAGCTATAACAGCAGTATCAACGCCAGGAACTGGCACGTATGCCAGTAGGCGGTAAATAAATAAAAACCCGATAGTAATAAGTATCTTATTAACTAGATTTTTATTCACGATTATTTACCTGTAGTAGTAACGTTATCGTCTTTAATTTTTGATGCCAAATCTTTTGCAGAAGCACCAACCAATTTAACTTTAGCGATACAGTTAGCTATTTTATGAACACTACGAATTGTCTCCATTGTGATCTCCTCTAACTCAGCAACCGCTTTGATTTTTTCAACGTTAATTACATACGGCTTTACAGCACGAGATGTAAACCCGATTTTAGGTAAACGTTTTGCAAGTGGTTGTTGACCACCCTCAAAGTTTCTTTTTCTTTTGTAACCTGAACGAGATTTCTGACCTTTTTGACCACGAGCTGCAGTTTTACCAGTACCAGAACCTTGACCACGTCCAACTCTCTTACGAGAGTGAGTTGAACCTTCTGCAGGTGTTAAATTTTCAATACCCATCTATCTATCCTTTAATTCTTGAAAGTGCTTCAATAGTAGCACGTACAAGTGTATTTGGATTGTTTGAGCCTATTGATTTTGTAAGTATGTCTTGAAAACCGGCTAGTTCAAGAACCGGACGAGCAGCTCCACCAGCGATAACACCTGTACCTTCAGATGCCGGTTTTAAAAGAACACGACTTGCATTATATTTATGCTCAATATCATGTGCAATTGTTGAACCTTTAATCTTAACAGTAGTTAAGTTTTTAAAAGCGTTATCAACTGCTTTACGAATAGCGTCTGGAACCTCTTTAGCTTTACCAACACCATATCCAACGGTACCATTTTTGTTACCAACTACGATAAGTGCAGTAAAACGGAAGCGACGACCACCTTTTACAACTTTTGTTACACGACCAATATTTACTATTGATTCTTCAAATTCATCTCTATTGATTTCCATCATAGCCCCTAGAACTTAATTTCGTTAGCACGAAGTGCTTCACCAAACGCAGCAATTACGCCGTGATATTGGTAACCGTTACGATCAAATACAATTTGAGATAAACCAGCTTCTTTTAGTTTAGCAGCAAATGCCTCACCAAGTGCAGCAGCACCCTCTTTGTTTGCTTTGTGACCTGTTACTTTTGAATTAAGTGCACATAATGTTGTAGCAGTTACATCATCAATAGCCTGTACACTTATATAGCGATTTGAACGAAATACAGAAACACGAGGAAGTGAAGCACTACCAGATATTTTTGCACGAACGCGACGCTTACGCTTTAAGCGATTTGCAACTTTGTTTTTTAATACTTTTGCATTCATCTAATAATCTCCTCCCTTATTTCTTAGCTGTCTTACCAGCTTTACGTACAATATGCTCTTCAACATACTTAACACCCTTACCTTTATAAGGCTCTGGCGGACGGAATGAACGGATCTCAGCAGCAACTTGACCAAGTGTTTGCTTGTCATGGCTTTTAAGAGTAATTACATTCTTCTCAACTGACGCTTCAACAGCTTCTGGAAGATCATAGTTGATATCATGAGAGAAACCAAGTTGAAGGTTCAGTACTTTGCCTTTAACCGCTGCTCTGTAACCAACACCGTTGATCTCAAGTTTTTTCTCATAACCGGTTGTTAGACCAGTAACGATGTTTTGAGACAACGCTCTGTATGTTCCCCAAAAAGCTCTATGTTCACGAGACTCAGATAAATTTTTAAAAGTTAAAACATTACCTTCTACTTCAAAAGCAACATTACCTTTTGTATCTAAATCAACACTATTTTTGCCTTTAGCAAAAGTTATAACATTTCCATTTGTGCTTACTTTGATGTCTGCAGCAAATTCTACCGGTTTTTTACCAATTCTTGACATGCTATCTCCCTACCAAACTGTACATACAACTTCACCACCAATGCCAAGCTCATATGCTTTGTCATTTGGTAGGACACCGTGTGATGTACTCACAATAATAGTTCCGTAACCGTTTTTGAAACGTTTGATATCTTCTTTACCTTTGTAAACACGTCTACCCGGCTTAGAGATTCTTTTTAGTTCGTTTATAACAGTTTTACCATTTTCATCGTACTTTAAAACAACTTTAATAGTTTTTTTAACGCCATCTTCAACAACGTTACAACTATCAAGGTAACCTTTTTCTACTAAGATATTTGCTACCGCTTCAACACTCTTAGAGTGAACCAAAGTAGTAACCGGTAATCTTCTCATACCGGCATTACGGATTCTTGTTAAAGAATCTGATACTAAATCATTAATTGCCATTTATATTTTCCTTATGATGCAGTCTGATAAACAGACTACTGATTGTTAGCAGTATCTACTTGGCTTACCAAGAAGACTTTCTAACACCTGGGATGAGTCCCTCATTTGCCATTTTTCTAAAACAAACACGACAGATACCAAAGTCACGAAGAACAGAGTGTGGACGACCACAGATCTGACAACGTGTATATCCACGCACTTTGAACTTTGGAGTACGACTTGCTTTAGCGATCATAGACTTCTTAGCCATTAGTTGCTCCCTTTAGTAAAAGGCATTCCAAGCTTCTCTAAAAGAGTGAATCCTGCCTTATCAGTATCAGCTGTAGTAACCACAGTGATATTCATACCATGAATTTGCATGATTGAATCATAACTAACTTCCGGGAAGATCAATTGCTCTTGTAAACCAAAGTTATAGTTACCACGACCATCAAAACCATTTCTAGCAACACCACGGAAATCTTTTACACGTGGAAGTGCAATAGAGATCAGGCGATCTAAGAAGTTATACATATTTTCACCACGTAGCGTAACACGTACACCTACCGGCATACCTTCACGTACTTTAAAACCTGCAACAGATTTCTTAGCTATTACCGTGCTTGCTTTTTGACCGGCAATAGTTGTAATAGTATCTTCAATGTTTTTGATAAGCTTATTATCTTTCATTGCAAAACCAGCACCAACAGAGATAACGACCTTTTCTACTTTTGGAATTTCCATAGTATTTTTGATCCCTAATTCTGCTTGCAACTCTGGCTTAAGCGCTAAATATTTATCTTTTAAACGAGCCATCTAATTATGCCTCCACTTTACGAACATTTGAAACATCTATTGGCATCTCTTTATTGATAAAGCCGCCTTTAGTGTTATCTTCAGTTGGTTTAACAGCTTTTTTAGCTATTTTACAACCCTCAACGATAACCTTGTTTTTCTTAGGCATAACTGCTAAAACAGTAGCCTTAGTTCCACGATCATCTCCAGCGATAATCTCTACAGTATCGCCTTTTTTGAAATTAAACTTTGCCATTAAACAACCTCCGGAGCAAGAGATACAATTTTCATGAATCCTGCGTAACGAACTTCACGACCGACAGGCCCGAAGATACGAGTACCAATAGGCTCTCTCTTGTCATCAAGTATAACTGCTGCATTGTCATCAAAACGGATCAAAGAACCATTTTCACGTTGAACCTCTTTTTTAGTTCTAACGATAACAGCTTTTACAACTTTACCTTTTTTAACTTTAGCAGTTGGTATCGCTTTTTTTACAGAAGCAACGATAACGTCACCTACTGATGCATAACGACGCTTAGAACCACCAAGTACCTTAATACACATAATCTCTTTTGCACCTGTGTTATCAGCTACATTTAGACGAGTAAAACCTTGGATCATTACTTAGCTCCTGATACTACTGTTTTAAGTCTAAAAGATTTAGTCTTAGAAAGTGGGCGACACTCGATTGCAATAATCTCATCACCAACTTTTACTTCATTACGCTCATCATGTACCAAGTACTTTTTGAAACGTTTTACAACTTTATGGTAACGAGGATGCATTACACGGCGCTCAACAACAACTGTTACTGTTTTATCACCTGCAATTTTAACTACATTACCTTGAATTTCACGTTTATGTGTCATCGCTCGTCCCCTAGTTTGCTACTGCGGAAAGTGCAGTATTGATTCTTGCAATATCTTTTTTTGCAACACGAAGTTCACTCGTGTTATTTAATTGCATCATCTTTTGTTTAATTTTTAAAGTGAAAAGCTCTGTCTTTTTCTCTTTAAGCATAGCTTCTAGTTCTGTTGAACTCTTATCTGCTAAATCAGAATATTTCATTGCTCATCTCCTTTGTAATAATTTTACATTTGAATGGTAACTTATGCATAGCAAGAGTTAACGCTTCACGAGCAATATCTTCTGGAACACCACCCATTTCAAAAATAATACGACCCGGCTTAATGTTCATAACCCATTGATCAACTGCACCCTTACCTTTACCCATACGAGTTTCAAGAGGCTTGGCAGTTAACGGTTTAGCAGGGAAAACACGAATCCAAATCTTACCATTACGTTTAATGTGACGAGTAGCAGAGATACGAGCAGCTTCAATCTGACGAGAATTGATACGACCGGCTTCTACAGCTTTAAATGCGATATTACCAAACGCTAACTTATAGCCACTACGAGCATAACCACGGTTACGCCCTTTCATAACTTTACGATATTTTGTTCTTTTTGGCATTAACATAATTATTCAGCCTTTTCACGTCTTGGAGCACGTTTAGAACGACGCTCTTTTTTCTCTTCTTTTGCTTCTTCAGGAACGCCTTTAGTAAGTACTTCCCCTTTGAAGATCCATACTTTTACACCGATAATACCGTATGTAGTATGTGCTTCAGCAAAACCATAATCGATCTTAGCACGTAGAGTATGTAAAGGAACACGACCCTCTAAGTACCACTCAGTACGAGCCATTTCAGCTCCGCCAAGACGACCACTTACAGAAACCTTGATACCTTTAGCACCAGAACGTTGTGCACCTTGCATAACTTTTTTCATAGCACGTCTAAAAGCAACACGACGCTCTAACTGAGTAGCTACATTTTCAGCAACAAGTTGCGCTGACGTTTGAGCTTTTTTCTCTTCTTTAATATTTACAGATATTTGCTTACCTATAAGATTTTGAAGAGAAGTTTTCAGTTTTTCAATATCTGCACCCTTTTTACCAATAATGATACCGGGACGAGCAGCTACGATTGTTACACGAAGTCTCTTAACTGTTCTTTCTATGATGATGTTAGCAACACCCGCATAATAAAGCTCTTTTTTCAAAAATGTTCTAATCTTGTGATCTTCACCTAAAGCTGCTGGAGCAGATTTAAAGTTAGGGAACCAACGGCTCTCCCAGTTACGGTTGATACCAAGACGTAAACCAATAGGATTAACTTTTTGACCCATACTATTTACCCTCTACTTCTACTAAGATATGTGCTGTTGGTTTACGGATACCTGACGCCATACCACGAGCACGTGGACGGAAACGCTTAAGTACTGGACCATTGTCAACACGACATGATGTAATAACACAATCTTCAGCTTCACTACCGCTGTTAGCTACTGCAGATGCAACAACTTTTGCAATAATTTTTGCTGCCTTATTTGGAGTGAACTCTAAAGCTGCTAATGCTTCTTCAGCATTCATACCTTGAACTTCACGTGCAATAAGACGAGATTTGATAGGTGAAACACGGATAAATTTTAATAATGCTCTAGCCATAATTACCCTACCTTCTTCTGTACAGAACCTTTATGGCCCTTAAATGTACGAGTTGGTGCGAATTCACCAAGTTTATAACCAATATGATTCTCTGTAACATATACAGGAACAAATTGGCGACCATTATGAACATTTAAAGTTAAACCAACCATATCAGGAAGAACCATAGATCTTCTTGACCATGTTTTAATTGGTTTTTTGTTACCTTCAGCTTTTGCTGCGATAACTTTTTTCATTAAATGATCATCAACAAATGGACCTTTTTTTACACTTCTTGCCATTTAACTACCTCTTCGGATTAGATTTACGGCGAGTAATAATGAGTTTATCACTTGCTTTCTTACGACGAGTTTTAGCACCCTTCGTAGGTTTACCCCATGGAGTAACTGGATGACGACCTGAATTCGTTTTACCTTCACCACCACCATGCGGGTGATCAATTGGGTTCATTGCAGAACCACGAGTTTGAGGACGAATACCCATATGACGAGTACGACCGGCTTTCGCTATAACGATATTGCTATACTCTTCATTACCAACAGTTCCAACAGTAGCTAAACACTCACCTAAAACCAAACGCATTTCAGATGACGGCATACGAAGTGAAACATACTTTCCATCACGACCCATAATTTGAGCACTTGTTCCGGCAGAACGAACCATCTGTCCACCCTTACCTGTTTTAAGCTCAATATTGTGAACCAATGTACCAACCGGGATGTTCTTAAGTTTCATCGTATTACCAGGTTTAACATCTAGTCCAGCCTCAGCTGACATAACTGTATCACCTACACTTAAGCCTTTTGGTTGAAGAATATATCTTTTCTCACCATCAGCGTATGTGATCAATGCAATACGACAGTTACGATACGGATCATATTCAATAGTGCTAACAGTACCTGGAATATCAAACTTATTTCTTTTGAAATCGATGATACGGTAAAGTTTTTTAGCACCCGCTTGTTTATGACGAGACGTTATACGACCATTAGAGTTACGACCGGCATGAGCAGGAAGTTTCTTTAATAATGAACGAACAGAAGCTTTTGCAGTAATGTCAGAACTGTCAACATTAGTGTAAAAACGACGAGATGGTGTTATCGGTCTATAAGTTTTAATTGCCATATTAAACCGCCAAACTTTCTATTTGTGCACCTTCAGGTAAAGTAACATAGAACTTTTTAAAGTCATTTTGTTTACCCTGTACACCACGGAAACGTTTTGTTTTTCCGCTTTGGTTTAGTGAGTTGATCTTGTTTGGAATAATTCCAAAATACTCACGAAACACCTCTTTAAGACCAGTTTTAGTCATACGTGGTGATGTTTGAACAACAATAACACCATCTTCTTGCAGACCAAGAGTCTTTTCTGTATATAGTATAGATTTAATATCTGTAATATCTGCCATTATTTAGCCTCACCTACAAGATTTTCCCATACCGCTTTTTCGATCACAATTGAACGATAATTTGCAGCTAAATAAGCATTTAGCTCATTTGCTTCAACTACATAAGTAGAAGCGATATTTTCAAATGCTAAAAAAGTTTTTTCATCTAAAAGAGATTTAACAAAAAGTGTATCTCTTTGGTTTAATGCTTTAAACATTGCCGCAGCGTCTTTTGTTTTACCAGATGCCACTTCAATGCTATCAACGATGAAAAGACTACCGTTTTGCGCATGCTCATTTAAAGCAAAGTTCAAAGCAAGTTTTTTCTGCTTTTTATTTACTTTCAAATCGTAGTTACGGTTGTTTTGAGGACCAAAAGCTTTACCACCACCTACGAATATAGGAGAACGACGAGAACCGGCACGAGCACGCCCGCCACCTTTTTGAGCCCATGGCTTTTTACCACCACCACGAACTTCACTTCTACCTTTTGCAGTTGCAGAGTTTGCACGTTGTGCAGCTTGAGCAGACTTCACATAAAGGTAAAGGTTGTGAGGGTTAATACCTGAAAAACTCTCCGGTAAAGCTAACTCAGAAGCTTTTTCCATTTTTTCATTTAGAACAATTGCGCTCATTATTTAGCTACCTTTACACGACCTAAAGAACCGTTAGCTCCACTTACTGAACCTAAAACCGCAATGATTTTGTTTTCAGCATCGTAAGAAACGATCTCATTTTTTACACTGTTTTGTGTATTTCCGTATTGTCCAGGCATCTTACGCCCTTTCATTACACGACCTGGCCACTCAGCATTACCGATAGAACCTGTTCTACGACCAAATCTATGACCGTGAGATGCAGGACCACCGCCAAAGTTCCAACGCTTCATAGCACCTGAAAAACCGCGACCTTTTGTAGTGAAAGTTGATTTAAGAACATTAGCTTCTGCTAAAGGCGTTAAATCTAAATCACCAGCTTCAGTGTTTGCTACTTCTAATGTAACAAAACGGTTATACTCAGATGAAAGGTTGTACTTTTTCTGTTGACCTTCAATTGATTTATTCATTTTTTTACCGCTGTTGTAAGCAACAATAGCAGTACCTTCATTCACTTCACACACTTTAACATCTAAAACTCTTAAAAGAGTAACTGGCTTAGATGGTACTGTGATTGTACGGCTCATACCGATTTTTTCAACAATATATTCCACGACCTACTCCTACTTATCCATAGAGCGAACTTCTACGTCCACTTCCGGTGCAAGATCAAGTTTCATTAGAGAATCAACAGTTTCCGGCGTAGCAGATACTATATCGATAACTCTAGCGTGCATACGAATTTCAAACTGCTCACGTGAACTTTTGTTTACGTGTGGAGATTTTAAAACCGTATATTTACGAATCTTTGTTGGTAAAGGGATCGGACCACGAATAACGGCACCTGTACGCTTTACAGCCTCAACGATTGATGCTACTGATCTATCTAAAACACGATGATCGTAAGCTTTCAATTTCAAACGAATTTTTTCCATAATTTTCCTTCTAAAGAACTCGTTAGGTCTTGCCTAACTATTTAAGGGAGCGGAATTGTACCAAAAAGAACTCTAATATTCAAGGATTTAGGGGGTTAAAACTGAAATATTGTGAAATTTATTTCCTTTTAATAAGGAAATGATACAATTTCACAATCAATTTTTTTGGATATTTATGGAAATTTTACTCGAAGAGTTCTACAA
>JALWLL010000017.1:0-8732 GCA_026996295.1 Sulfurimonas sp. | reverse complement strand
ATTCAAGGATTTAGGGGGTTAAAACTGAAATATTGTGAAATTTATTTCCTTTTAATAAGGAAATGATACAATTTCACAATCAATTTTTTTGGATATTTATGGAAATTTTACTCGAAGAGTTCTACAAAACCGATCTTATTGTCAATAAATTTCATGACAGAAAAATATTTTTAGATGAGAACAGTTATCAGATAAACGGCATAAGTCAATCAGGTAAAACAAAGCTTGTTAAAAACTATCTGCTTCATCTCAAAAAGAGCACATACCTTTATATAGACTGTCGTGATGTCAGGATAGACACTGTAGTACTCAATAAATATCTTCCAAATTTTTGCACTGAAAACAAAATAAATACGCTTGTGCTTGACAACTATACGCCCGATATACACTTTGTTAATGTTTCACAACTTATTATTACTTCTGAGGTGCATCATCAACTAGAGTACTTACAGACGATCCGTTTGTATCCTTTGGACTATGAAGAGTTTCTAGCGTATGAACACAAGTATGATTCAAGTGCGTTGAATCATTTTTTCAAGCTGGGAGGATTTCCCGCACAGCACAAAATCAATGCAGATGAGAGACATCTCTACATTCAAAAAACACTTCGATATGCCCTTGATGATGTGGAGTTTGACATCGTAACACTCTGCGCCAAACTTATCTCTCAAAAGATCTCCGCATATTCCGTATATGAAAGACTCAAAACGAAAAGAAAGATCTCAAAAGACAAGCTTTACAGATCATATGAGCACCTCATAGAAAAAGGTTATCTTCACCAACTCTCTAAGATCGATCATCCCAAAGCGACCAAAAAGATCTACCTTTGCGATATTTCACTCAAAGCAGCACTCTCTAGCGACAAACATTTTGGCAGACTTTTTGAAAATATGATCTATCTTGAACTTCTCAAATCAGACACTCTATGTTATTACTATGAGGGGATCGACTTTTATATCCCCGCAAAAAGTGAAGTGATCATCGGTATGCCTTTTGCTGATGAGAGAAGTTTATTTAAAAAGATAGAGCAGATCGAAGCTTTTATATTTACCTATCAAATCAAAAAAGTCACTGCAGTAACGATGAACACGGAAGGGGGTATTTCACACCCATTTTCAGAAGTGGAGATGTTACCTTTTGATATTTGGGCACTAGGAGATTAACATGGATATATTATGTGGCATAGATGAAGCGGGACGCGGTCCTATAGCAGGAGACCTTGTTATGGCGGGATGTATTTTAGTTCAAAACATTGAGGGACTCAACGACTCTAAAAAACTCAGTGCAAAAAAGAGAGAATCGCTCTATGAAAGCATTGTTGCTTCTGATGCACGCTACCATATAGTGAAGTTTTCGGCATCACAAATAGATACACAGGGGATATCCAAATGTCTTCAAGAGGGGCTTCTAGAAATTATAAATACTCTCAAAGCCGACAGATACCTTTTTGACGGCAATACAAGCTTTGGTGTTAAAAATCTACAAACCATGGTGCAAGCTGATGGTAAAATAGCACAAGTAAGCGCTGCTTCGATACTGGCAAAAGTCACACACGACAGAGATATCTTGGAAGAGGCGAAAAAATACCCCGAATATGGTTTTGAGAAGCACAAAGGCTACGGCACAAAACTTCATATTGAGATGATAAAAAAGTATGGATACTCACCCATACATAGAAGAAGTTATAAACTCAAAGCACTAGAGCCTACTTTGTTTTCATGCGGAGCTTAAAAGCTCTCAAGCAAAATCACATTGACAAAAGTACCCTTACTCAAATCACCATCATCTTCACCTGTAACCATCAAAGCGCTGTTATGCAGCATATTGGTTAAAATTGCCGAGCTTCCCACTTTTTTGCCCTCAAAATGTACAAAATACTCACCATCTTCTACAACAACATTACATGCAGTAAATTCAGTAAATTTGCTTCGTTTGCTAAAATCTTCACTCAGTTTTGCAGCAACCATTTTGTATGCGTGTGCCTTGCCAAGCATTTTTGCAATAAGGGGCAACACATACAGTATTGCAGTAACGGTTGAGGAGTAAGCAAATCCCGGAAGTGCGAGAACAAATTTCTCACCCCTTTGTGCAACAAGTATGTGACGACCCGGTTTGATCGCCACCCCCTTGTAAACAACTTCAGCACCAAGGCGAGGCACTATATCTTTAACAAAGTCATAGTCACCTACACTTACACCACCGGTACTCACCAAAATATCTGCTCCACTGAGTGCATTTTCAAAGGTTCTCATGATCGAGTCCTTATCATCACCGACAGTTCCAAGCTGAATCACCTCTGCACCTGCTTGTTCAAACAGTGCAGCCAAAGTATAGTTGTTGGAACTTCTAATCTGTGAAGAGTTTTTACTCTCCTCTCCAAGATCAAGCACTTCACTCCCTGTTGCAATAACAGCTACTCTTGGCTTCAATGCTACACTCACCATCACTTTATTGAGTCCTGCCATGACACCAATCTCGGCAAAGCCTATTTTCGTTCCTTTTTTAATAAGTACATCACCGGCTTTGTACCCCTCACCGATCGGGCGAACAGAGGAGTTTTTTGAAACTTTTTCATCAATGATTATGGTATCATCCACAACAGTAACATTTTCTATTTGGATCAGGGTGTCACTTCCCTGCGGCATACGTGAACCTGTAAATGTTTTAATACACTCACCGTTTTTAACTACTCTGCTCTCATCACTCCCCGCCGGATTGTCTCCGAGAATCTTAATACTCTCAAGTTCCTGATCTTCATAACGTACGGCATAACCATCCATAGAAGCCGTAGGAAACTGAGGGTCATTGTACTTGGCAACAATATCTTCTGCAAGAACTCTTCCAAGAGAGCTGCTTAATGTAACTTTTTGCACCCGCACATCATTCACATGAAGCAGATCTAACATGTTTTGACTTGTTTCATAAGATAAAAGATTCATGATTGACCCCCAAGAAGACCGCTTCCCTTTATGGCTGTTGAGCGATCTTTTGCATAAACACGCTCCCCCTCTATGAGATCATATTTCCAAATGGGAGCAGACGCTTTAAAGTCTTCTACAAACTCATCTATAAATTCCAAAGCGACCCTTCGTTTTGGTGAAAAAACCGCTGCAATATAAGAAGACTCATGAAGCATCACATCACCGCGTGAGTGAGCCATCTTTATGATGGCTCCCTGTAACCTGGCTTTTTCCTGCCAAGTTTTAAACCAACTCTCAAGTATAGGTTCATATATATCAAAACTGAGCCCGCTTATATTGTTTTCACTTCTGACAGTTCCCACAAATGGTATATAAGCACCATAGTTACTATCTCTTTCTGAGTCGTACCACTCTGTGAGTATTTTTGGCACATCAAGAGCGCCATCATATAGGTACAACACTTCTCAACCACCACATACAGGCGGTAAAAGAGACACTTTATCTCCATCTTTAAGTGCAACATCAAGGGAACTTACAAGCGTATCATTGAGTGCAACAGCCGAATTTTGCAACCATTCCTGTAACTCGTCATCTTTTTGCAGAATACTCCGAAGCTGATTTAAATTATCTATATCAAGCTCTAACGGTGCTTTTTGTATGGGACCTAAAAACTCTACTCTTACCATAAAGCAGACTCCTAAATATATATTTGATGAAATGATTATATCAGACTCATCTTTTTTATAAGTTAAGCCATGTATAATTTCACTTACATAATTTTTTGGAGTAACATTTGGTTTTTGGAAAAATAGAATATTTGAACCTTCTGCCCTTTCATGTTTTTATGAAACGCTTTACAAAAAGCTCCCGTCACAATATGAGTATGCGTTACAACAAAGGGGTGCCTTCCAAAATCAACGATAAATTTACCTCCCGCAGAGTGGATGCTGCTTTCATCTCTAGTATCAGTGCAAAAAACTATAAGCATGTCAACCTTGGTATCATTGCAAAGAGAGAAGTTTTGAGCGTTTTGGTGATACCAAACGAAGAGGACACCACTGACAAAGAATCGGCAACCTCCAATGTTTTGGCAAAAATCTTAAAAGTTCAAGGGGAAGTACTCATCGGAGATAAAGCACTCAAGTACTATCTCGAGGGTAAGCCCTACATAGATCTTGCACAGGAGTGGCACAAAAAATACAAAAGACCTTTTGTTTTTGCACTGCTTTGCTACCATAAAGATAAAAATATATATAATAAAATTCAAAAACTGTTTTTAAAACAACCTGTTAAGATCCCACAATACATACTTCAAGAAGCCGCACAAAGAACAGGTGTACAAGAAAATGATATACTGAAGTATCTAAAGTATATCTCTTATACTTTAGATAAAAAAGCCCAGCTCGGACTTAAAAAGTTTTATACGCAAATACCGCATTAACAAGAGTTAAAACTATTTGACTCTTTTTTGTAACTCTTTTTTATATACTTCTATGTTAAAGTTTGTCATCGAAGATGATCCCGTATCTATGGCAGCTTGTGCAACTGCACTTGAGATCTCGACAACAAGTCTTTTATCAAATGGTTTAGGGATCAGATATTCTCTGCCAAAAACAATTTTCTTTCCATAAAGTTTGTGAAGATACTCCGGGACCTCTTTTTGAGCCAAACTTGCCAATGCTTTTGCAGCAGCGATCTTCATCTCTACATTTATTTTTTTGGCACGAACATCCATTGCCCCTCTAAAAATAAAAGGAAACCCTAAAACATTGTTGACTTGATTGTCAAAATCACTTCTTCCTGTTGCGATGATAGCATCAGCTCTTACAGCCTTTACATCTTCTGGAAATATCTCCGGTGTAGGATTTGCAAGCGTAAACACAATAGGATCGGTTGCCATCAACTTGATATCTTCTACCGTAAAACTTCCAGGGCGAGAGAGACCAACCACTACATCGGCACCCTCAAAAGCTTCTGAATGGCTCATATACTCACTTACACTGAACTCTCTTTTGTACTCGTTCAGATCACTTCTGCCACTATGCACAACACCTTTTGAGTCAAGCATATAGATACATTTCACGCCCATATGACGGTAAAGTCTTGCACAAGAGATTGCAGCAGCTCCCGCTCCAACAATAACGATTTTGAGTTTTTCTATCTCTCTGTTTGTAACGTTACAGGCGTTGATAATAGCAGCTGCAGAGATAACAGCTGTACCGTGTTGGTCATCGTGCATGACAGGGATATCTAACTCTTCTACCAAACGTTTCTCTATTTCAAAACACTCCGGTGCTTTAATATCTTCAAGGTTGATCCCACCAAATGTTGGAGCAATGGCACTGACCACAGAACAAAATCTGTCAACACTCTCTGTGTCAACTTCTATATCAAAACTGTCAAGTCCGGAAAAGTTCTTAAAAAGAACCCCTTTTCCTTCCATAACAGGCTTTGAAGCCAATGCTCCGATATTTCCAAGACCAAGAACGGCTGTTCCGTTTGATATCACGGCAACAAGATTACTTTTTGCGGTATATTTATAAGCATCCTCAGGGTTTTTCTCTATTGCCAAACATGGTACGGCAACACCTGGGGTATATGCAAGAGATAGATCTTTTTGAGTGTCAACCGGTTTTGTAGTTTCTACTGAAATTTTTCCAGATTGTGGAAATTGATGGTATTCAAGCGCTTCTTGATCTGTGACGGTGATTTTAGACATTTTAAAGTATCCTGTGAAATATTTTTGGAATTTTATCTAAATTTGTTGGTCAAAGAGATTAAATATGAAAGTAACATACTTGGTGACTATAATAGATTTTCATGAAATTCAAGAAGATGGATTTATTTTTCATGCACAAAAAGATCCGAATAGAAAGATGAGTAAAGAGACTGTAAGAAATCATTGGAATAAAATTTTAGAGCAAGTGGAAAAACGCTTGAACAAGTTGCTTCAGTCTTGGGGCATACCTCTACTAGCGTAACGAAACGATACTCCAAAGTTAGAGAAGAGGTAGCTGCTAAATCGTTAGATGATTTTTTTAAACGAGTAAGATAATTAATTTACCAGTTATTATGGTATAATATTAACTATGAAATTAACAAGGAAATTCACTATGGTTAAATATGCACAAAATGAACTCTTCTCTATAACTGATTTTACTAAACAAATTGGTAGTGCTGTTGGTAGTATTAAAGAACATACCTTAGAAAAAATAGGAATCCTTAAAAACAACAGACTTGAAGCTGTCGTCATATCCACAGATGAATATGAACGATTAAAAGAGATTGAAGAACAGGTTACTATAGCGGAGCACAGTAGTATTTACCAAGCCGTTGAAGCAAGAAAAGATACTCCTCTCGATGAGTATGTGTCAATGGATGATATGGCGAAAAAATTCGATATAGATATGGATAAAGTATCTTAGATGTACGATATTCAATACCATCCACTTGTTGAAGATGATTTAAAAAAGCTCAATAACTCTGTACGGATTGAAGTTTTTAAAAAACTCAAAAAGATTCTAACTTCTCCAGAATTAGGAGAGCTGTTAGGCAATAAAAATGGAATGAACCTAACCGGTTTTAGAAAGATGTATGTTGCCAAGAAACAGGTACGGATTGTGTATCAAATTATTGATTCGTTAGTCGTTGTTAAAGTTTTGGTGATTGGAAAACCTAAGTTCAAATCATAAGATTTTTGAGTTTTCTTAAAGTGAGAGTTAAATCTCTTGAAGCCCCGTAATTAAGGGATGGTGCGGACGAAAGGACTTGAAAAATGGCATATTTTCAAGTTTCTTAAAGTATCGTCAAATATCCTCAAATAACGCCTATATAAGGCTTATAAAGAGTTTTTGTATCATCAAGTAAAATCAAGTTTTTTCAAAAATGGTGACTAATTAGTCACCAGATTAGTCACCAAATCTATGCTATACTTTTTCATTATTTTAGTAGGTGACTTATGGCAAGATTTGTTAATTCTAAAAAATATGAAGGTGTTCAGTACTACCTTAAAGAAAATGGGTATAAAACTTATTATGTGCGATATCGGGATGAGCATAATAAACTCAAGCGTGTAAAAATTGGTTGTGAGACAGAAGGCGTGACAGAAAACTATTGTAAAAGCAAGAGAGTTGAAATTCTCAATGCACTTATCAAGGGAGAGCAACCACCAAAAATTGTCAGATCACGAACAAGAAAAATTTTAACTTTAGATTATGTTGCTAACAAATATTTTGAAACAAAGGATGATTCAAAAAGTACTTTTGAGCGTTTAAGTAAGTACAATAAGCATCTCAAACCTATATTAGGTATGAAAGAGATAACAAAAATCACTAAAAACGACCTCCTAAAAATTCAGAAAGACACCCTAAGCAAGGGCCTAAGCAATCAAACAGCAAATATGATCGTTGAATTATTTGGTACCATATTTAACTATGGCTTCAAAGAAGAGATGTATGAAGCAGTTAATCCCGTTTTGAAGATCCCTAAATTAAAAGTAAAAAACACAAGAGAAAGATTTTTAAACAAGTACGAGATAGAGGAGCTTTTTGAAGTTGCTAAAAAAGTTGATTTAGAAAACGATTATGGGTGTTTTTTGGAGTTGTTTTGTAAACTTTCCCTTACAACTGGGGCAAGGATGGAAAGTATTTTGCATATTAAAAAATGTGATATAGATTTGCAAAACGATATAATCCGATTAACCGACTTCAAAGGTGGCGGTGAAATTTATAGCGGCTATATTACAGACACCACAAGAGAGATACTTCACCTAACTCTTTCTAAAATCGGTTTTAACGATCATGTGATCTCATTTCAATTTGACGGTCAAAAAATTACAGGAAGGCAGTTACAGCGTCGATTAAAACCTCTCCTTGATGAATTATTCAATAAAGGTTTAGATGTAAAAGATCGAAAAAATCGCATTGTTATCCATTCATTGCGCCATACATTTGCATCACAATTAGCGCTCTCTAATGTGCCTTTAAAGCAGATCCAAGAGTTATTAAATCATTCTGACATTTCGCAAACTATCAGGTATGCAAAACTTCAAGACGACGCTAAAAAACAGGCGTTACAAAATATTTTTTGATTTTAAAAATTGGATATAATCTAGCTTTTAAATAAGGGACAATAGTTGGGTAGTAAAAATCGTATTTTTTTAGGTATTTTGAGTGATGCCATTTTGCATCATTTGCGAAACACTGTAAGCAAAAAAGAACTCTATATTACAAAACTCAAAGTAAAAAAGATTGCCAATAAACACCCAGAAATAGCCCATTTCATAACACAACACAACTTCCAAATCGTTATTGACAATACAATCGCAAAATGCGATTATGATCAAGAAGGCATCTATAATTTGCTTGCAAAAGTGGATGAAAAATATATACTCTATTCCATCTCAACAAACAACCATTACATCGAAGCTGGAACACTTTTTTATACAAGCAAACGACAGCTCAAAAAGTGTGCAAAGTCGGTAAAATTTTTTAGTAAAAATTATGAAGAGGATTTTTTGAGGCTTATAGAAAGCTAAGAGGCGGGAGGACGCGCCCCGCATCTCTCTTACACCGATACTGCCCCGCATTTCTGCCAAGGGTGTAAGGCTTATGGATGTCCATATTTCCACCTCTCTTAGCTTACATAGTGTAATTGTACCATTTTTTATAAGTATTGTAAATCTTTTGTATTAGTCCATAACATATGGCACTCATTATGGTTTTTCAGAAGATATTGTACCGGAGAATTCATTTGAAGAGAATGATGAGGGATAACAGTATTGTAATCAATTAACCAATCAGCCATTTTTTG
>JALWLL010000016.1 GCA_026996295.1 Sulfurimonas sp. | reverse complement strand
ATATAACCAAGCCCTATTCAGAGCTTGAAGCTCATCAGCAAAAAGCGATACTTCACGGCAATATAGGTGAGGTTGAGTTCTTATGGAAAAAACACAAGGTAAAACGTATCTGGCCGGGTATCATCCGCATCGCATACGATATGTTTAAAGATGAAAAAGAGCTTGCTGATTATATGAGTGAAAAGGTGTGTGATGTTTGTGGAGGACACAGACTTAAACGTGAGTCTCTAGCCGTACAGGTTGCACAGAAAAAAATTCCGGAACTTCTAGATATGCCAATAGCAAAAACATATGACTTTTTTGCCAATGAGAGCAACTTTGAGTACCTCGACAAGCAACAAGAGCAGATCGCCGCGCCGATACTCAATGAGATTCGTGAACGTCTCTATTTTTTGTATGATGTTGGGCTTGGCTATATAACTCTGGGGCGTGATGCTCGCAGTATCTCAGGTGGTGAAGCACAACGGATACGGATAGCTTCTCAAATAGGAAGCGGGTTGACAGGGGTTATGTATGTGCTTGATGAGCCGAGTATCGGTTTACATGAGAGAGATACGCTTAAGTTGATACGCACACTTAGAAGTTTACAGGAAAAAGGCAACTCTGTTATAGTCGTAGAACATGATAAAGAGACCATTGAAAATGCCGACTTTATTGTCGATATCGGAAGTGGAGCAGGGAAGTTCGGTGGAGAAGTTGTCTTTAGCGGAACACTTGCAAAACTTAAAAAAGCCAAAACATTGACGGCAGATTATCTGTATGGTAAAAAGAAAATTGAGTATTTTTACAGACGTGGACAAGAGAAGTGGATTGAGATAAAAAATGTTACACTCAACAACATCAATAATCTGAGTGCCAAAATTCCACTCAATAATTTTGTGTGTATTACAGGGGTGAGTGGAAGCGGTAAAAGTTCACTGATGCTGCAGACCCTTTTGCCCACTGCACGTGAGCTGTTAAATCATGCAAGAAAGGTTAACAAGGTCGCAGGCGTAGAGATAACGGGACTGGAAAATGTTGATAAGGTGATCTACCTTGATCAAAGTCCGATAGGGCGTACTCCCAGAAGTAATCCCGCAACCTATACCGGTGTCATGGATGAGATAAGGAACCTTTTTGCTCAGACAAAAGAGAGCCAGATTCGCGGCTATACCGCGTCACGCTTCTCATTTAACGTCAAAGGCGGGCGTTGTGAGAAGTGTCAGGGTGAGGGTGAGATAAAAATAGAGATGCACTTTTTGCCCGATATTATGGTGAAGTGTGACTCTTGTAAGGGTCGCAGGTATAATGATCAGACTTTGGAAGTGTACTACAAAGGAAAAACCATCTCTGATGTACTGCATATGTCTGTAGATGAAGCATATGAGTTTTTTAAACCCATACCTAAGATACACCAAAAAATGAAAACGCTTGTCGATGTCGGTCTTGGTTATATCACACTTGGGCAAAATGCGGTTACGCTCTCAGGCGGTGAAGCACAGCGTATAAAACTCTCAAAAGAGTTAAGCCGTAAAGATACAGGAAAAACACTCTACATACTTGATGAACCTACAACAGGTTTGCATTTTGCAGATGTGGATCGTTTGACAAATGTGCTGCACAAGTTTGTAGAGCTTGGAAATTCCGTGCTTATTATTGAGCATAATCTTGATATGATTAAAAATGCTGACTATATTTTAGATATGGGACCAGAAGGTGGTAGCGGCGGCGGATTGATTATAGCTGAGGGCAGTCCGGAAAAACTGGCAGATACACATGAAAAAACCGGCTCATATACGGGAGAGTATCTTAAAAAAGAGCTTGCCTTGCATAAAGATGTAAAAAACTAAAAGGATCACTAATCATGAAGAACAAATTTTTAGAAGCGATGGATTTTAGACATGCGTGTAAAGTATTTGATGAGAGTAAAAAAATATCTGATGAAGAGATAAGGTTCATTGTAGAGATGGGACGAAAATCTCCATCTTCTTTTGGTATGGAGCCTTGGAAGTTCTTAGTTATAACTAACGAAGAACTCAAAAAAAAGCTGAGACCTTTTTGTTGGGATCAGGTGCAGATAACTTCATGTTCGCATCTTGTTGTGATCTTGGCTGCCATAGAGGCTGTTAAACCGGAATCGGGTGAAGTTTTAAAAAAATTCTCAAGAAGAGAGATGCCAAAAGAGCAACTTGATTTTTACATGCAGCTTTATACAAACCATTTGCAAGACACTCTAAGTTCTGATGAAAAAATATATGCGTGGACATCAAAACAAACCTATATAGCACTTGCCAACATGATGACTGGAGCTGCCTATCTGCACATCGATTCATGCCCTATTGAAGGGTTTGAGAAGAGTAAGGTTGAAGAGGTTTTAAATATTGATACTAAGCAATATCAACTCTCCGTTATAGTTCCTTTTGGATATAGACTCCATGAACGCTCACAACAGTTAAGATCACCTTATGAAGAGGTGGTGGAATACATTTGCTAAGAGATTGTAAAAAAATTTTAGTATAATTCCAAAAAAAATATAAAGGTTCTCAATGGCAACATATGTTTTTGGTCATACAAATCCGGACAGCGACTCTATTATAGGGGCTATCTCTCTTTCATACCTAAAAAATCAGCTTGGTGAAGAGTGCATCCCGACACGTCAGGGTGATATCTCTGCTGAAACACAGTTTATACTTGACAGATTTAATTATGCAGACAAAGCACCTGAACTTAAAACTTCTGTAGCAGGTGAGTCTGTTTATCTGATCGATTTTTCCGATAAAGCACAAGCTCCAAAAGATATAGAAGAAGCAACGATTCTTGGGATAGTAGATCATCATAAACTTGGCGATTTAACAACAGATACACCTTTGGAGTGTTGGATCAGACCTATAGGATGTTCCAACACCGTGGTTAAGCAGATGTTTGATTTTTATAATGTTGAGATACCAAAAGATATCGCAGGGATGATGATGTGCGCTATCTTAAGTGACACGGTGATCTTTCGTTCGCCAACATGCACAAAAGAGGATACAAAAGCGGTAAAAGAGCTTAGCGAGATCTGTGGGATTGAAGATTATAAGCAACTTGCTATGGATATGTTTATAGCAAAATCTGCCGTAGAGGGTGCGAGTGCGCGCGAGCTCAATACACGTGATTATAAAGAGTTCGATATGAATGGCGTTAAAGTCGGTATAGGGCAACTGGAGATGGTTGACATATCAGTATTAGAGCCTCGTATTGAGGAGCTTATGGCAGATATGCAAAAGTTGAAAGAGGAGGGTGGACTTCATACTGTACTGATTCTTCTGACAGATATTATCAAAGAGGGCTCACAACTTCTGGTTGTAAGTGATGATGAGAGTAAAATAGAGGCAGCTTTTGGTAAAAGTCTTGAAAATTCTCAAGTGTGGCTTGATGGAGTGCTTAGTCGTAAAAAACAGGTTGTTCCGTTTGTACAGCCACAGTTTAAGTAGGCTTTTGCCTACTCAGTGTAGAGATAACGTTTTATCTTCTTTGTGGGTGTTTTGACAAAAGGCTCTATCTGTTCCACAAACTTTATGATCTTTGAGTATGCGGCGAGTTTGTCATTGACCTCTGTGCGCATATTTTCAAGTAGTTCTTCTATCTTTTGTCTTACTTCACTGTCTGGGGTGTCATGCCCTTTAAACATTTTATCTATAAGCTCATAATCTAAGTGAATTCTGGCTATAAGTTTTCCTTCGAGTTCAAGTACAAGAGAATCAGCAACACTTTCATGCTGATTTATGAGAGATTCTATCTGTTCAGGGTATATGTTTTCACCGGCAGGTCCCAGTATCATGTTCTTGCTTCGACCACTTATGAAAATATACCCATCCTCATCAAGATAACCAAGGTCTCCTGTAAGAAACCATCCATCTTCCATAACCTCTTCATTTTGTTTCTCATTTTTATAATACCCAAGCATAACACTCGGTGATCTTACGATGATCTCACCTTCGCCAGTTTTTGGGTTTGGATCTTTGATCTTGACTTCAACACCAACCATAGGTAATCCCGTAGAGCCTACTCTTATCGGTTCCCCTATCCTTGTGCCGGCGATGAGCGGAGAGGTCTCTGTGAGACCGTAACCCACAATATATGGAAATTCTGCTTCTTTTAGGAACTCCTCTACATAACGTGAGAGAGGTGCTCCACCTATGCCAAAGAAACGGATTCTGCCACCAAAGGTCTCTATGAGTTTTTTTCCGGCGATCTTGTTAAGTTGTCTTCTAAAAAAAGCAATATTATAAAGCATTCTCATGACAAATGAGCCTGTAAATTTGGGCAAGATCTTGTTTTTGTAAATTTTTTCTATGATAAGAGGAACACTTAGCATCATAGTCGGTCTAACCTCGGCAAAGGCTTTTATAAGAACATTCGGTGTGGGTGTTTTGTTGATATACACAACACTTGCACCATGCAAAACAGGTACTATCATACCAACAGTACACTCTAAGGTATGGGCAAGCGGTAAGATAGATAAAAAAACATCTTCGGGAAGGATACTGATGTTTTTGTAGGCACTCATTGCATTTGTCACAAGGTTTTTATGAGAAAGCATCACACCTTTTGAATGACCCGTTGTTCCGGAAGTGTACAGCAATGCAGCAATATCGTTTTCTTCCGGTTCAGGGATCTCTTTGGAAGCGATTTTTTGTTTGATTTTGGACATATAACTTTGGTTTGTCAGCTCATCTACAAGTGTAAAATCATCAAGTTTTATAACAAAGTTGAGGTTGGAGTCTTCCATATCTTCAATAGTCTGCAGATGTTTCTTGGAAACAAAGATCGCTTTTGCTTCTGAATGTCCTATAATATGGTGTACGTCAGAAGAGTTAAAGTCCGGAAGTATAGGAACTATTACCGCACCAAAATAGGTCACTGCAAAGTAGGCAACTGCCCAGTTTGGCATGTTTTCACTCAAAAGTGCGACCTTGTCACCTTTTGAAATACCGTTTTCTCGTAGAAGTGTGATCATCTCTTTGATCTTCGCATCAAAAGCTTCGTAGCTGAGAGCCTCTTGCGATATAAAAGATAAAACATCTTTTTTTCCATAAAGTTTCACAGAGCGCTCAAGCAGGCTTGGAAGTGTAAGGTTATCTAAGTTATCATAAGGGTACGTCATATATAATCTCTTATTTTAGATTTGTAAAGTATTATTATACATATAAAATCTATATTTTGTATGTACCCCTGCATTAAAAGGTGAAAATTTGAGTAGAAGAAATAAAAATAAACATAATAATATCAAGAGAGACACGGTAACTTTTACTGAAAAAGATTTTTTGCCTACAACAAAAGAGGAGATGGATGCTCTTGGTTGGGAGCAGTGTGATGTTATCCTCGTTAGTGGTGATGCTTATATAGATTCCCCTTTTATCGGGGTGGCTATGGTTGGGCGTATGCTTGAGAAAATGGGTTACAAGGTTGGTATGATAGGGCAACCCGATATCCATAGTGATGTAGATATAAAACGATTGGGTGAGCCGAGACTTTACTGGGGTGTGAGTGGTGGAAGTGTTGATTCTATGGTGAGTAACTACACCGCAACAAAGAAGTTTCGTAACTCGGATGATTATACTCCGGGTGGAAAGAACAACAAACGACCTGATAGAGCCGTACTTGTCTATACAAACTTGATTCGGCGTTATTTTAAAAATACAGTTCCCATAGTCCTTGGGGGCATAGAAGCCTCACTTCGCCGTGTGACACACTATGATTACTGGTCAAACAAACTGAAAAAACCGATACTTTTTGATTCAAAAGCGGACGTGATGATCTACGGTATGGGAGAGATTGCACTTGAGCAGCTTACCCGTGCCATAGATGAGGGGCGTGACTACAGAGATATCCGCGGGCTTTGTTATATTGCAAAAGAGCCTGTATATGAGTATATACAACTTCCCTCTCATCAGGAGTGTTTAGATGAGAAAGAGAAGTATATAGACCTTTTTGATGCTTTTTATGATAACAATGATCCCATCTCAGCAAATGGACTGTGTCAGCCGGTGGACAGCCGTTATCTGATTCAAAATCCACCGTGTGATTATCTCAATGAAGATGAGATGGATGCAAACTCAAAACTCCCCTTTACCCGTGAGCTACATCCTTACTATGCAAAAGATGGTAAGGTGCAATGCCTTGAGACCATAAAGTTCTCTATCATGACACACCATGGATGTTGGGGTGAATGTAACTTTTGTGCCATTGGAGTACATCAGGGGCGAACCATAAGAACGAGAAGTGAGAAAAATATTCTTGAGGAAGCAAAAGAGTTTAACAAGTACAAAGACTATAAAGGGATCATCTCTGATGTAGGTGGACCAACTGCCAATATGTACGGCTATGAGTGTGGTAAAAAACTTAAACTTGGCACCTGTGATCATCAGCGTTGTGTCGATGCGACCCATTTATGTAAAACGATGAAGGTTGATCATGGAAGAAACATCAACCTGCTTCGCCAAGTAAGGCAGGTAGAAGGTGTTAGAAAAGCCTTTGTGGCTTCTGGTGTACGGTATGATCTGATTACAGAAGATAAGCAGCATGGGTACGAATACCTCAAAGAGATGGTGAAACACCATATATCCGGACAGATGAAAGTAGCCCCTGAACATACGCAGCAACATGTTTTGGAGCTGATGGGGAAACCGGGTAAACAAACTTTGGTGGATTTTAAAAAGCTTTATGACAAGTTAAACAAAGAAGAGGGGAAGAATCAGTTCCTTACCTACTATCTTATAGCAGCGCATCCGGGATGTGAAGAGAAAGATATGCATGAGCTTAAACGCTTTACAAAAGAGGAGTTACAGATGAATCCTGAGCAGGCGCAGGTATTTACACCGACACCAAGTACCTACTCAGCGGTTATGTACTATACAGAGATGGATCCAAAGACACGTAAAAAGATCTTTGTAGAAAAAGACACAAAAAGAAAAGAGAAACAAAAACAGATCGTTGTGAAAAAAGAGTGCTTCAAAAGTGGGTTTGCATCCTAATGCAATACTTGATATAATTGTTTTTTATAAAAGGAATATTGTATGTATAGATTTACTGGTATATTTTTGGCTGGGTTTATGGTGTTATTTACAGGGTGTGCGGTGGCCACAAATAATTTATATAAGTTCGATTATATATCGCTTGATTTTATTAGTGATATAGATAATGAAGTTTCAAAAACATCCGGGCT
>JALWLL010000015.1 GCA_026996295.1 Sulfurimonas sp. | reverse complement strand
AATCGATAACACGCCAACCATCTCTATGCTGCACCAAAAGATCGATATATCGCAGGTTATTTTTATACTTGAGTGGTTTTTCTCTAAAACACTCCCCTTCAATCAGTTTTTGAAACTTTGCATCTTTAAGAAGCGATGTAACTCTTGCTTGTATATCTTGCACCTCCTCCTCATCCAAAAGATGTCCGTATTTGTTGAGCATCATATGTTTCGCATCTGCAATATTATCTATTTCAAATACACCCAACATCTCTAACATATAGTGCATCGCCAAGCCAAAGTGTATCGCTTTAAGATCCTCTTCATGACTCTCCTGTTGTGCCAAAATATCGCTTTGCGTTCCATAATACAATGCTTTATACTCTACAGGGGGATAGGCCTTATCGTGTGCAATACTTTTTTTAGTGCATGAAAACACCCCCTGTTTTCCCTCTTTAAGATCAAGCAGATCAAACATTGACTTTTGTGTTTTTTTTATAATAAAAAGATTTTCTTTAGCTCTGGTAAAAGCGACATACAAAGCATTGAGAGCGTCTTCTTGTACAAGTTCACTCTCTTTTTGCAAAGCCCGCGCATATGCACTGTCGAGTCCGGCTCTTTTTTGTGTTCGCAGGTAGATATTTTGAAGTGTTATCCCCTCATATTCATAGATGATGGTATTTCTCGGTGATGGAGGGTTTTTGAGTCTATCCATAACGATAACATGCTTATACTCAAGTCCTTTAGATTTGTGTACTGTCAAAACGCGCACACCGCTTAGATCAGAAGCTGCCGCTTCTGTATCGATACGCTCATACTCAAATAATAATGCTTCGATGTCTGTGTATTTGGCTACAATATCTAAAAAACGGATAAGGTGGAACTCATCATAAAAAAGTTTATACTGCTCGATCACTCTTTGAACAATATCTAGAAGTGCAAGCTTGTTAAAATCCACAAAAGCAATAAAACGGCTCTGCTCCCCAATAAGAGCAAAAAAGTTATGTCTGTAAATATCCTCTTTAAAATAAAGGTATTTTAAATACTCCAGCACCGCCTGAACACTTCGCTGATTGATAAGTTTTGTAGTGGTTTCCGTCACCACCTCTATGTGATGCTCCGACAAAAGATTTTTAAGCGCTTCACCATCCCCGTTTGTAGCACATAAAACAGCAATATCATCCGCATCAGCCCCCATTTTAAGAAGATACTTGACACAAGAGAGACTCTCCTGGAGAGGTTCATCGTTTTGCATAACCTCCACATAGCCACCCTCTGCACCTTTTTGCACCTCTTGTGGTGTATAGTTTTTAATCTTCGATCCAAAGACCTCATTGACAAACTCTACCACTTTTCTTTGAGAACGATAATTGACGCGTAACTTTTCAACCACCGTGTTATGCTCACGAGCCACTTCGCCAAAGAGGGCAGAAACACCGCCACGAAATCTATAGATAGACTGTTTGACATCCCCTACAAAAAAGAAACTTCCATTTTCAAAAACACCGCTTCCCGATGTTATCTCTTTTATGAGCGGATTGAGTATCTTGTACTGCAATATACTTGTATCTTGAAACTCGTCCAAAAGCATAT
>JALWLL010000014.1 GCA_026996295.1 Sulfurimonas sp. | reverse complement strand
ACTGGATATATGCTCTTGCTTTTTTTGTTGCCGTATATGAAGCTATTATGTATAAAACAGGGCAAAGAGATGCCATAGTGTTTGGAAGTGCCGTAACAGTGATCTTTTCTTCGTTGATGTTTAGTGCCGTTTATTCACCTAAAATACTTGCTATGCAGTCACTTGGAGCCAAAGCGACTCAAAGTGACACATTTGAAAATATCCATTTGGCAAGTGAGCTGGACTTTAAAATACTTGCAGTAGCTCTGCTTGTTCTTTTTGTCAGACGCCTTATGCTTCTAAGACGTGCATAACGTTGACACTATCATGCTTTAAAAAGCTCAAGTATATTCTTCTGCTTACTTAACACAAAATTAATATAAATAAGTTATGATACTTCTTAATATTTTGATCTATAGGAGTTTTCTGTGCCCATGAAAAAAATAGTACTTCTCATGCTTCTACTCTCTTCTTTTGTTCTCAGCTCTTATGCCAAAGAGTTTATGAAAATCGCTTCGGTTGAACCTGTGTTGGTTCAAAAGGGTGAGCAAAAAAATTGGTGTAGTGTTTGTGGTATGAACTTAAAGAAATTTTACAAAACAAGCTATATCGCTCATTTGAAGGACACTGAACCAAGACAATACTGCTCTATACGCTGCTTGGCGTATGATATGCAAAATCATGAGCTTGATGGTGACATCAAGGTTGTAGATGCTTCCACTCAAGAGCTCATAGATGCCAAAAAAGCATACTATGTTGTGGGATCTAAGATCAAAGGTACGATGAGCAAAGTAAGTAAGCTAGCTTTTGCTTCTAAAGAGGAGGCTCAAAAGTTTGTTAAAAAGTACAGAGGTAAGATAGTTGATTTTGCAAGTGCTTTGAAGATGGCGCAGGATTCACTTAAAACAGACAGCGCGATGGTTTTAAAAAAGAAAAAGAAAAAGATATACCCTATGGGTAAAAAAGTTTTTCAGAAGATGTGTAAACAAGATATAGATCTGAGTAACTATGACGAGGTCAATCAACTCAAAGCGGATATTACAACAAAAAAACTGTGTAAGCATCTCAAAGAAAAGCAGCTTCAAGCCGTAGCACTGTACCTTCTGGAAGTAAAAAAAGCTGATACCAAAGAGGAGGTAGCAAAGCACATCCATGTTACAAAAGATGAAAAATGTCCCGTATGTGGTATGTTTGTTTACAAATACCCTCGGTGGGTCGCACAAATAGTATTTATACATAACAACAAAGAGAAGCATCTCAGCTTTGACGGTGTTGCGGATATGATGAAGTTTTATTTTCATCCAAATAAGTGGGGTGACTATGGGGTGCATGATACAAAAGAGATGATAAAAATAACTGTTACAGATTACTATTCACAAAAAAGTATAGATGCTACAAAAGCTTTTTATGTGATTGGAAGTGATATCTACGGTCCAATGGGAAATGAACTTATCCCTTTTGAGTATGAAGATGAAGCCAAAACTTTCAGTATGGATCATAAAGGGCGCAAAGTGGTGAAGTTTGAAGATATAACTCCAAGTGAAATCTACGAGCTTGATGAATAAAAAAAGTTTTTATCTTCTTTCTTTGCTGAGTATGATGTTTTTTGTACTGGCTTTGGAAGTGATCTATCTGAGTATGCAAAAATCGATGACGCCAAGTATGCTGGAGAAAAAAAAGCTTTTTGTGTCAGTTACGGGTTTACCAGATCTGGCGATCTCCACAGAAGCAACCTATGTGAGACACAGAACTCTGAGCGATCTTTTTTCTATCTATAAGGATGATGGAACCTTGAGAGAGTACTTCCCATCCACCTATGCGATCTCCCACTCACATATAATCAATCAACATACAAAGAGCTCCCATGAGGAGTAAAATAAATTTTTATCTTATAGAGTATGCTCTCAATGCTTTGTTGCGAGAGAAATATAAAAGTTTTTTTATTATGAGTATTTTTACTTTGCTTACCTTTCTTTTGACATCAGTTTTTTTTATAACCAACTCTATAAAGTATGAACTTCAAAGTACAGTAGATACACTGCCTCAGATTATAGTGCAAAAGATTAAAGCCGGAAGACATTACGATATAGATGAAAGTGTGGTTGATGATGTACTTGATATCGCGGGGGTTGATGATGCTGTGGCAAGGGTATGGGGATATTATTACTTTGAAAATGCCGGGGTGAACTTTAGTATCGTTGGGATAGATGCATATGAGAAGCAGTATAAAAAAAGTTTTGAAAATATCATAGAAGATTTTGATTTTGCAACGCTTGAACAAACCCCTTCCATGGTTGTAGGAAGAGGTGTTAAGGAGATTATGAAGCAGAGTTATTATGATGAGTATTTTAACTTTATCAAACCGGACGGCTCTTTAAAAAGAGTTGATGTTGCAGGTGTATTTGATGGACAGACGCAGTTGGAGTCCAACGACATGATAGTGATGCCAAAAGAGACGCTCAAAGAGATCTTTGGTATGGATGAGATGCAGGCAACAGATATCGTCGTTAAGGTAAAGAACCCACAGGAGGTCTCAACTGTAGCGGCTAAAATAAAGCTGATCTACCCTGATACAAGGATCATAACTACACAGGATTTACAAATAAGCTACCAAAATATTTTTGACTATAAAAGTGGAATATTTTTAGCACTTTTTGTGATTGCCATATTTACTTTTTTTATTATTATTTATGACAAAGCAAGTGGTCTCAGCAGTGAAGAAAAGCGTGAGATAGGGATACTCAAGGCGATAGGATGGAAGATAGATGATATTTTAAAAGAGAAGTTCTATGAAGCTTTTATTCTCTCATTGTTTGCTTACCTTTTGGGTGTTATTTTAGCTTTGTTGTATGTGTACCTGTTTCAGGCACCGATCTTGAGAGATATTTTTGTTGGGTATTCACAACTTAAAACAAGTTTTGAACTCCCTTTTATTTTTGATCTTCATACACTCTTTTTGGTCTTTTTTCTAAGTGTTCCCGTGTATGTTGCTGCGATTATTATCCCATCTTGGAAGATAGCGACTCTTGAAGCTGATGAGGTTATAAGATGATAGAGCTGAAAAATGTCAATAAAAACTATGAGGTCAATAAAAACAACATAGTCAATGCGCTGCAAAATATCAACATATCTATACAGGAGGGGGAGCTCTTTGTTTTAAAAGGTGCGAGTGGCAGTGGTAAGAGTACTGTTTTGTCACTTATTGCAGCTTTGAGTAAACCAACGAGCGGTGAGGTGATTGTCGATGCGAAACAGATATCGAAACTTCCTGATAATTTTGCTTCTGAGTATAGACGTGATAACATAGGTTTTATTTTTCAAAAGTACAACCTCATCCCCACACTCAGTGTTTCAGAAAATATCCTGCTGCCTTTAGTTCCGCTCAACCTTCCTGCGCAAGAGGCACAGCAAAAACTTCAAAGAGTGATGAAGATGTTTGATATATCGCATAAAGCAGAAGCTGTAGTGAAAAATCTCTCAGGGGGTGAGCAACAGCGTGTAGCGATCGCTAGAGCCAATGTAAATGATCCTAAAATCATCATAGCAGATGAACCTACAGCCAACCTTGATGAGCGTTTGAGCTTGAGTTTTATTGAGATACTCAAAGAGCTGAAGGCACTTAAAAAGACCATTGTAATTGCGACACATGACCCTCTCTTTTTTAACCTTGATTGTGTTGATAGGGAGATAGAACTTCATAAAGGGAACATCCTCTCATGATCCTGACTCCGGAAGTTTTAGCGATCTTTATACTTAACACGATATTTGCGTTTTTTGCAACTATTGCTTTTGTTTTGAGTGTAAAAATATTTTTACACTGGAACATAAAAAGTGTTTCACAAAGTCAGTATAAGCTTGAAAAACAAAGTTATTTGAGTGCTACGATCATTAAGTATATTTTTGCCATCAAAGTACCGCTGTTTTTGTTCTTTATTTTTACGCTTGATAAAATATCCAAGGTGATCACCGGAGCTATGTGTGGTGCCGGTGTAGTGGATGCAACACCTTATGGGACATACCTTCTCATACTCAAGGTTATCAATCTGTATGTTTTTGCTTACTGGCTTATGCTTAACAGCGTCGATATGAAAAATGAAGAGCAGCCCTACACAAAACTAAAGTTTGGTATCTACATAATAGCATTTTTTCTGCTTATGGGGGAGTTGGTTTTAGAGGGTGTGATGTTTAACTCTATAGATATAGATAAGATGGTGAGTTGTTGCGGTACTATCTACTCAAGCACTGCCTCTTCTTATATCTCAAATATTTTTTCTATAGATACAGGTATGCTGCTGTTTTTATTTTATGGTACATATGTACTTATTATGCTCTTTGCACTGTTAAAAAACAAGTATCTGTTCTCTATTGCAAATCTTTTTTTTATTATTATCTCTATTATTGCGATTATTGTATTTTTTGGGACATATATCTATCAGCTTCCAACACACCACTGTCCGTTTTGTTTTTTACAAAAAGATTACTACTATGTGGGCTATTTGATCTATATTTTCCTTTTTCTTGGTACATTTTATGGTGTTATTGTCGCTTTTATAGATGCAAAGAAAGAGCAGATGCAAAGAGATACTAAAATATCACTTGTGTTCAATACTTTGCTGGTGCTACTTTTGAGTGCATATCCTCTTATTTATTACATAAAAAACGGTGTCTGGCTTTAGAGAAACTCCAAAAGAAAGATCCAAGCCAGACTCAAAAGACTCAGAAGTACAAGGTTGGCGATCGCTTTTTTCATTTTCCACTTTGAAAATACACCTGCATAGATAGCTTTTAAAATGTTGTTGGAAGCTACAGCGATAAGAATCGCCTGTATAAGGTTGGCGTTTGAGACATTGTATTTACCTTGGACAAGTGAGAGAATAAAAGGATCAATATCGGTAAAACCAACTACACCCGAGAGAAGTTGTAGACCCATGTTCCCATAATGGTTGGTAACAAACTCTGTCACAGCCGCCATCACTATAAACAAAGCAGCAAAAATAAAAGCGACTTCTAGCTCTAAAGGATTTGATTCAAACGTGGAGTCACTGCTGTTTGTTTTTTCTTTTAAAACCAAAAATATTATAAAACTCATGGCAAATAAAGAAACAAAAGGGAGCAACAGCTCTTTGGCAAGAGGAAGATTAAAGATAGCTATGATCACTAAAAGTCTCAGATACATAATGCCTGTAGCCAAGACTATGGAAGCTTCCACAAGGTTATTGAGTGCTTTTTTGGCCAAAACCACGGTAGTGGCTGTAGAGGAGTAGATACCTCCAAGTATAGAAGTGACGATGATACCGGCATTTGCCAAAAAGTACTTCTGAAGAATGTAGCTGATATAGCTTATACTGCTAACAACTACAACCGCTATCCAGATCTTAAAGGGTGAGACACTGACATAGGGTATGACGTTGGTATCTGGAAGCAAAGGAAGTATAATCACCGCAACAATGAGAAACTTGGAAAAAGTTATAAGCTCACTGGTATCCATCTTCTCTATAAGTATTTGGATTTTGGATTTTGATGAGATAGTAAAAACAATGCTTACATATACAAGGGGTATGAAGTAGATGGAGATCTCTACTATGGCACCATAACTGTACGTCAGTAATGCAACGAGTATCTGAAGTATCCCTTTTTGATGCTCTTGAATTTTTTTGGCGTAAAAAATTACCAAGAGTAGAGAAAGTGCAGCAAAACCGAGCAAAAAGGCACTCTCAGAGATGGTATTTAAAACAAATCCGACAAGGGCTATAAAGGTAAAAGTTCGGGTCGTTCCCATCACAAAAGGCTTCTTTTTGGAATATAAATACTCTCGAAGCTCAAGCCCGGTTAAAAAACCAAAAATGATTACCATTAAAAATTTAAACAGCAGTATAAGCGGCAAACTCTCAAACATACAATTTCCTTCTTCTATTTCATTGTAGTACTTCTTTGTTTAGGTTTTTATTATTTGGCATGAAAAAGCTTAGCAGGCATTTAGGTAATAGTGATATAATAAAGTAAAATATAGCTCATTTTACAGGAGTGGAGTATGTTAAACTTCATCGATTCTATCATTTTTGCATTCAAAGAGATACTTAACTTTCAAACTATGCGATTGGCGCTATTGGTTGGTGTGGTAGTGAACTTTGTCTGGATCGTTATTGCCTATCTTTTTTGGGATAGTATTATCGCTTTTAGCGGTTACTTTTTAGATGCTATTCCTTTTTCCATCATCCGCTCCAACGGTGCATGGATGCTTTCAACTTTTTTGTGGTTTCAGTTGGTGCTTATCACCTTTGCGCTTGTATTTGCTTTTTTTGGTAACTTGATCTTAAATAGTGTTTCTAAAGAAAAATATGGTTCTTTCTCTATCATAGTAGCGCTTGGAAGTGCATTTTTCTGGGGTATTGTCTGGTTTTTTGAAAGTGATTATATTTATGCACAGTCTTTAAAACTTCTTACTTGGCTGCCATTTGAGACCATAGAAAAAGGGCTTTCTTATCTGATTGGGATCTATTTTATATACAGTGCCATCATAGTTACCATGATATTTGTCACAAGTGCTTTAAGCTATACTTTTCTTACATCGGTAAAAGAGCGATATTTCCCTTATGATGATTTTGTCGAGGACAATGAGATCAAGACCATACGCTATACCTTGAAAGATACTTTGATCTTTGTTGTGGCATCAACTATTTTGTTCCCCTTGTTCTTTGTTCCTGTTGTGAACTTTTTAGTGCAGATACTTCTTTGGGTGTGGCTCGTTAAAGATACCTTTGTTTATGATACGGCATCACTTCTTATGCAAGAGATAGACAAAGAAAAACTAAAAGAGCATCGTGGAGCATTTTGGGGAATGAGTGCACTTGTGGCACTCTTTAATTTTGTTCCTGTCTTTAATATATTTGGACCTTTCTTTGGGCAGTTAGCGATGTTTTATTATCTTAAAAAATCACTTCACAGTTAAAGTAGAGTAAACCTATTCATCATATCAGTGTAAAATTGTGACAAAAATATAATTTATTTGTAACTATATTATCATATTTAAGTTCGTGTTAAATAAAGTATGAATATGATTATAGTGGCTTAAACGAATTGTGAAAACTTTAATATATTAAAGGAGAAGATATGATAAAGGGTAAATTTAGCGGTGTCACTGTCTCATTGGCAGTAGCTGCTTTACTAGGCTTAAGCGCGTGTAGCAGTAGCAGTGGTGGTGGTGATGATGATACGACAACTTCTGCTACTTCTGCATCTTACAGCGGAACAGGGATAGATGGTCTTATCGTCGGTGCAACGGTGTGTATCGATGTCAATCAAAACAATGCGTGTGATGCAGGGGAACCCTCGGCACTTACGGATGAAAGAGGTAAGTTTACAATAGCCTCAACAACTGCTACGGGTCCATTGCTCTTAGTAGGGGGAACTGATCTCTCTACTGGTGCAGCATTTACAGGTTCACTCAAAGCACCTGCAGGTTCAACTGTGGTGACACCACTGACATCTGCGATCCAATCACTCGTAGAAAAGGGAAAAACACCATCAGAAGCGGAGAGAGATGTTAAAACTGCGCTTGGTGTTCCAAGTGATGTAAATGTTACTCAGTTTGATCCTTATGAGGAGATAGATGGGGCAAATGCATCACAGGCTCAGGCAGTTCTGGCAAAACAAACGCAACTGCAAGTACTGGTACATTCTGCTACTGTTACATTAGCGGGTGCTGATGCAAACACAGAGGTAAACTCAACTATGAGTAGTGTATTTGATGCGATTGCAGATAATTTTGATGGAGCAACTACGGCGGTTGAGCTTGATACTACTGTTGTAACAGCGGCAACAAAAAAGGCAGCTGATGTTGTATTTGCTTCCAATCCTGCGGCAAAAGTAGCAAGTAAAGCGATCGCACAAACGGCAGCGCAAACAGCAGTTACAAGTGCAAATACTGCAGCACAGGAGATAGAAGCAGCAAGCACTTCCAATGTACTTGCAAAACTTGATGCGGCGATCACTCAAGTAAACGGTGCAACAGAAGATGAACTCAAACAAGCTGCTATTGATGCAATTACAGAAGCGAAAAAACTAACAGAAGCAAAAATTGCTGAGATAGAAGCACTTCAAGAGGCACAACAAACAAAAGAGGCAGAGATCTTAGCTGCAAAACAGGCACAGGCTGATGCAGAAGCAGCGCTTGCAGCCGCAAAAGCAGCAGCAGAGGCCGATGCAGCTGATAGAGCAAAATATGAAGCCTATCTAGAAGCACAAGCAGCAGCCGCACAAGCAGCCGCAGAAAAAGCAGCGGCAGAGCAGGCAGCGGCAGATGCTGAAGCATTGGCAGCAGCCGAAGAAAAAGCTATATCTGCAGAGGCAGCACAAAGGGAAGCACAAGCACAAGCAGCAGCAGCACAGGCAGAAGCTGAGAAGCTTGCAGCAGAACTTGAAGCACAAGCGGCAGAAAAAGCGGTGGCAGATGCTAAAGCGGCAGCAGATTTGGCAGCAGCACAAGCAGCAGCAGAAGCAGCAGAACAAGAAGCAGCGGCTGCAATTGCACAGGCACAGGTAAAAGCCAACAAAGAGATAGGGGCATTTTTATACCATCGCATGGATCTGGACGTCAATACAACTATTGGTATTCAAACAGCGATACGTGATCTTAATCTTACAGGTATCAATATTGATGCAAATGTTACAACGGCGCAAAATGCTTTACTTGTAGCACAAATTGCACTGATAAACCTACAGGGCTTAGTAGATACCAACAGTACGGATGTGAATAGTTCTGTTACTGAAAGAACTGCCATTGAAGTACAGGTTGGTGTTGTTTCATCACAGCTTTTATATGCTCAAATACTTAAAGAAACTGCGCTTCTTGCTAAAGCAGAAGCGGAAGCAACGGCAGTAAAAGCGGCAAGAATTGCTGCTTATATATCAGAGATCAATGCTACAAAAAATACGGCAGAAGAACTTTTTGATATCAATGCTTCAGCACTCAAATCTGAGATAGAAGCAGATATGCTCTATATCACTACTATTGCCTCAAATCCAACCTATGCGCAAACAGTTGCTCAAAAATTTGCTGATGCAAATACTTCGGCAAATGCAGCACTGGAAGCATATAATGATGCAAATGCCTCCATTGAAGCGATATCTGTACAATATGCAGAAGCGTTAGCTGCTCAAGCAAACTTGGATGAGTTTAGTGTTTTAGATGCCAAAGAGGCAGCAACTCAGGAGAAAGCAAAACTTGAAGGATATCTACAGAGTGCTCTTGAAAAAGCAGCAGAAATTAAAACGATTCGTGCAGAGATCACGACTATGAAAGAGGATATCGATAACAGTATTACATCTTCTACACTAGGTTTTAGTGATGGTATGCAGGTATATAGTTACTATATCGATGAAGAGGATGGAGTATCTCAGATCGTTATAGAAAATCATTTAATTTCAAGTAATAGTGTGAGTACTGAAGGATATGTATTTGATATGAACGCAACTACCTTTGTCTCTGCGGAAACCGCTGATTTTGAATATGGTTTTGTCAATGGCGCTTGGGTGGAAAGAAGCGGAAGTGCGGTTATCAATGCAGACGGTACTCTTGATATAGACGGTTTTGAATCACTGAAACTTTTAAGTGAAGTTGACTTAGCTAACCCGGATGCGACAGTACAATCATACTTAGATGATATAGCACGAGATTTTAACTCTACACCTCTCTCATTTTCAAGCGGTGCAAAAGTGTATGTGCTAGGGTTTAAAAATTTAGTGGAATATCGCGCTGATTATGTTCCACATGTTATGGTGGCACCAAACTGGGAAGATTCCAATGAAACATTTAATGATATAGTTACATATATGCAGCATATCGGTGGTTTTGGAAGATACGGTATAGGGTGTAAACGTGACCTTAATGCTACACCTGTTATCGATATAGATCTAAACAACAGCGATACTTATTATCATGAATATCCAATCATTGACAGTAACGGAAATCAAGTAACTACACTTACAGAAGGTCTCACCGGTGATATAGTGTTTGCAGAAGCTGCAGATCCTACTCAGTGGAGTAATCAGGTAAAAGTTGGAACATGGAGTGTCGTAAAACTCTCAAATAATGATCTTGTTGTTGTTGCAACACAAACAGATGATACTTATGGCGATTTCTTTACATTGATAGCAAATGTAAACGGTACCGTTATGCTGGGAGATTATAGACAACCTTCCCTAGAGTACGAAATGGGTGAATATCCCTTTGTATTTAACGATGTAGCGATCAATGATATTAAAGCATACATTTTACAAAATTACAGTGCTTTTGTTGCTCCGGGAGATACCAATGTAACAACAGGAGATAACAACACAACTTCAGGAGATACAAATACAACGAACCCTGAGAGAACGACACCTATGATCGGATCATGGATCAACAAAACCTACGGTGTCCATATTGCGATCTTGGATGATGCAAGTTATTTTATGATGCAAGATACAAACGGAAGTGGCGGTATCCTTGGTGGAATTGAGCTTGGTTGGTTTACTTTAAGTGCTGATAAAAAACAGGCGACGGACCTTCAGGCAAAAATCAATTCCAACCTAGATGACAGTGCAGTTGGCGGAACGCTTGTATATAATGATCTCAATGATACTATGAGTTTTAGTGATGGTGATGGCAATGTAACTTTTGTCAGAGACGATGGTGATCTTACTACTCCATGGGTTGGAGCGTGGCTCTCAGTAGATCAAAACAATTCTAACAACGTCACTTTACTGATCTTGGAATCAAACGGAAAGTATATCACTGCTGATATGGATCTCAATAGTTCCACTTCTTATAATGATGGAGGTGATATCTGGAATGCTTTTGAGATGGGTGATTATACAGCCACGGCTCAAGATACTAATGTAACATTAACGGTTATAAAAGATCCATCTACTGATTATAACGGTGAGATGGGACCTCCGGCTGGAGATATGGTTTTTGACGTATCTAATTTTCCAACTATTGTAAATCCTATGATTACGTTTGAAAAAGTTGTTCTTGATACTCCATAGTACCAAGGAGAGTGTAGCAAATACCCAAGCATAATGCTTGGGTGTTTTATTTTATATCTTTTCGGATCTCTTTAAGAAGTGAGTTAAACTTTGTTTTGATGGTATCATACATTTGCTCAACTCTGTTTTTTCCTTGAATCTCTTTTTTAATATCTTTGATTTGTTGTTGAATAATCTTATACTCTTTTTGATGTTTTTTTACATATCCAAGTAATACACCCTTTTTAAGTTCATCTTCTGCAACATTTAAAAGATCAGTTGCTTCTTTCTTTTTAGATTTGTCAAGTTTGGCGGCTACTGTGATAAGGTCTTGAGCCGTTAAAAGTGAAACAGGTACAGTCACAGTTTTGATGACCATGGTATCTAGTGCAGTCAGCAAAGTGCTCATCGCACGTTTTTGATCCCCTTTATCAAGCTCTTTTTGTGCCTGTTTGATCGCTAAAGGGTAGATTTTCATCGGTAGATATTCGGTAGATACACGCATCTCATCTTTCATTGGAAGTAAAATGGCTCTTGCCGCTTGTGTGTCATAATTTTTTAAAAGTTTTTGTGCAGTATCTACAAGCTGCTTTGTAACTTTTGCATCTCCCTCAAAAGTATCAACCTGTACATCATCTGCTACAGGAACCAAACCTAGAGAGGGGTTGTCTTTGAGTGCTTTTGTAAAAAGTGTTGAAGCTTTTTGAAGAGATTGTTTTGCTTCATCTGTTTTTTTAGCATTTAAAGCCTGCATAGCTGTGATTACTGATTTGAAAGCTTCTGTAACCTCCTGAGGAGCATTTGGAGCTTTTTGGCTATGGTGTTGAAGCTCTTTATTTACGCTGTTTCGAACCTGTTGCGCTTTTTCTTTTTTTGCATCTTGTGCAAAGGTCTGCTCTTTTTGTTTTGCAAGAAAAGCCTCTTTGTCAGCTGCTTCTTCAACTTGTGCCTGTGCTGCGGCTTCTCCATGAACAGAAGGGTTTGCAATCGCTTGAGATGCTTTTGCGGCAACGCTGTCATGGAGTGCATTTGCGTTAAGAGCGCTACCAAGTAAGATTGTGGCTAGAATGGTTGAGATAACTATTTTTGTTTTCATAAGTTTGTCCTTTAATTTAATTCTTACATCTCAATTATATCACTCTAGTAGAAATAGACGGTTAATATAAAATTATAATATTTATTTTTTTATATTATATATGTGTTGTTGTAATTGATGTTATAATCTTATACGTCTTATACAATTGCAAAGGTAATAAACAATATGGATGCACAGAAAAAAGCGTTTGGATTATGGAGTGCTGTATTTTTAGGTATAGGCTCCATGGTTGGTGCAGGGATTTTTATAGTTATCGGTCAGGCAGGTGCTATAGCGGGTAATTTGGTGATCGTTTCATTTTTTATAGCCGGAGTGATTGCTCTTCTTTGTGGATATTCACTCAGTAAGTTGGCTATTAGGTATCCGAGTCGCGGTGGAATTATTGAGTATCTTGTTCAGTCGTATGGAGAAGGTTTTTTCTCAGGGGCTTTGGGTGTTTTGTTTTATATAGCACAGTTAGTAGCTCTTGCAGCTGTAGCAAAGTCCTTTGGAACGTATGCTGCAACCTATATGGTCGAGGGTGTGAGTACAACCTTTACAAACATATTTGCTCTGGGTGTTTTAGCATTTTTTGTTGTTGTCAACCTTGTAGGTGCATCTTTTGTAGCCAAGGCAGAATCTATTATAGTTGTGATCAAACTTACTGCTTTGTTGGCTTTTACTGTTTCAGCGATGTTTTTTATAAAGGCTTCAAACTTTAATCCCTCAGAAGCACCGAGTTACATACATCTTTTTTATGCCCTTGGGTTGACATTTTTCGCTTTTCAGGGTTTTAGTGTGATCACAAACAGTGTAGAAGATATGCAAAGTCCATCAAAAACGATGTTAAAATCGATGATACTTGCCATAATCCTTGTCGGTGTATTGTATATTGCTGTGACAGTAGCTGTTTTTGGGAACCTTTCACTTGCTGAAATTATCAAAAGTAAAGACTTTGCATTGGCACAGGCTGCTGAACCTGTTTTTGGCGAGTGGGGTTTTAAGATCATTGCGGCAACTGCACTTTTGGCAACCGCTTCTGCGATCAATGCAACGCTATATGCAGTAACACAGATAGGCTATACACTCGCAAAAGAGGGTAATCTTCCAAAAGTGTATGAGCGAAATGTGTTTCGCAACTCTGAGGGCTTGATCATATCTGCGCTTTTGATAGTGCCGATGATAGTGTTTTTTAACCTTGGCGAAATAGCTGCAATTGCTTCTATAACGGTACTTCTGATACAAGGTTTTACACATACGGGACATCTTTTTGTCATTAAAGAGACCAAAGCAAACTATGCAATGGTCGTTTTAGCGATCATTGGTACCTTTAGTGCGGCAGGTTTTGCCATTTACTATACATCGGATTCTATACAACATTTTCCTGTATATATAGTGGGTGCATTTATTTTTGCTTTTGTATTGGAAGTGTTACTAAGACTTATAAATAACAGAACCATTGAGAAGCAGTTTGCCCAAGAGGTGCTAGAATTAGGAAAGAAATTTATAAAAGGGGTATAGTATGCAAGGATTTATGAAAAAAATTACAGAGTGGATGCTGCAAAAAGAGGAGGAGATGGCAAAGAGTTGCTCTATCCCAATGCAAGAGATTGAGTATCAGATAAACAAGGTTGAGGCTCAAAAACAAAAGATACAAAAAGAGTATGATGAAGCGATGGCAACGCTTGAAGAGGTTGCTAACAAATTACAAAAGATCAAAAATATAGAAGTGATGCGTTGTTCAAATAAATAAAAAGGCTACATTATGATAGATGACTTGATTCAAGAGTATGACTTGGTAGTACTCGGTGGAGGGCCTGCGGGAACCCCTGTAGCGATGGAGTACGCAAAGCTGTATAAAGATAAAAAAATAGCTCTCGTAGATAAACTGGGTACTCTTGGCGGTGAGTGCCTCTTTGATGGGTGTATCCCTTCTAAAATTATGCAAGTGAGCGCCAAATATGTCAAAAGTCTCGAACTACTCAAAGAGTTTGGTGTTGTTCTTGATGAGACTCACTATACATTGGCGTGGGAGAAGATTGTTCAAAGAAAAGAGAGTATTTTAAAAAAGCGTTCAGAAGCTGCCAAAAATATTTTGCTTAGTTTTGAGAATATCGATCTGTTTCATGCTGAGGCGAGTTTTATAGATCACGAAAAACTTCTTGTGCGATTTGAAGATGAAACTACATCACAGATCGTTTTTGACAAGTGTGTTGTTGCTACAGGTTCAAAAGCTTTTATCCCTGAGTATAAAGGCGATGGCGCTTCTAAGATTTGGACGAATGAAGATTTTTTTCAGCGGATGGAATTACCATCGAGTTTGAGTATTATCGGTGATGGTCCTATTGCCATAGAGTTTACACAAATACTTTCTAGTTTTGGAGTTAAGATCAATTTGATTGGGCGAAGAGCGTCTATACTCAAACATATAGACGAAGAGTTTGCACATCATATACTTAAGGAGTTGCAAAACAATAAAAATGTAAACCTGATTCTCAATGCCACAGTGCAGCAGATAGACTATAAAGATGATTGTGAGCTTACATATAAGCAAGGGCTCAAAGAGCATACGCTGCACTCACAAAGAGTGATGGTGGCAACGGGAAGAGTTGCAAATATATCTGAATTAAATCTTGAAAATGCTCAGGTGCTGTTTGATCATAATGGGATAAAGACAGATGAACATCTTCAAACGAGTAACAAAAACATTTATGCCAACGGTGATGTGGTTGAAAAATTTCCAAAATTTGCACACACTGCACAGTATGGTGCCCATACAATCGCACAAAACCTCTTTTTACAGCACAACTTCTTTAAAGTTGATTTTGACAAAAACTCATGGGTACTTTTTAGTGAACCAAATATCGTTATGGCAGGCATCTCTAAAGAGGAGGCACAACGAAGGGGAGAAGAGGTGTTAGTGGGTGTGTATGATTATGCCATCGATGCAAAAAGTCAGATTGAAGAGGAAGCGCGAGGCTATTTAAAGTTTATCGTAAGCAAGAAAAACTATAAAATTTTAGGGGTCAGTATCATGACCCATGAAGCAAATGCAATTGCGGGGGAAGCTGCTTTGATAGTTTCTCAAAGCTTAGGTTTAAGTGATCTTATATCGACCATACACCCGCACCCGACACTCTCTGAGTCTTTTTCTGTTTTAGCTAAACAGATGATGGGTGAGATCATGCAGGAGAAGCTAAAAAGCCCCTTTGTAAAAGGGGTATTGGAACTTGAAAGATTTTTATAGATGACATACTATAAGAGCCAATGTCACGTAAATTTAATAAAAAATAATGTATACTCTTTTGGTAGGAGAAGTATAATGAACACTATAGAAAAAGAACTACAAAGTCGTAAATCAGAGATACATAAAGAGGTTGACTTACTCTTTAAAGCAAATATGAAAATTAGTGACTGGGATGTACCCGAAGTTGATGACAGAGAAGCAGCCAGACTTCTACTTAGCATTATTCAAGAAAAAATTGACGCTATTAAAGAAGATGTAGAAGCTGGAAAATATGATTATTATTAAAAAGGAAAGATGATGAGTTCACATAAACACCACGAACATTTACAAAAAATTAAAGATGCGGTTACTAACTCTAAAGAGTTGAGCGAAGATGAAAAAACAGATACGATCAAGCGTATAGATGAGTGGCTTTTAGAAGATAAAGCAGAGGGTATATTTGTAGATGAGCTTATAAAAATAGCTTCTGGAATAAGACCTATCCTTACAGAACTCGGCTTCTTATAAAATCCTCTTTAAAGAGTTTGAGAGTTTGACTCTCATTCGTTATAAAAATTATAAAAAATCATTATTATTTAATTTCTTTTATGCTATATTTTTAAATATTTTTTTTAAAATTACTTTTATAAATATAATGGAGAGTTTAATGATGATGAAAAACAAACTCAAAACAATGGCTTTGCTCGTGCTTGGTGTAGTTGTTATGACCGGCATGAACGGTTGTGAAAAAACTTCAAAAACAGCTATTTCAGAAGTGCATTGGGATAGAGATATGTGTACACGTTGTGTGATGGTTGTAAGTGATAGAAAAAACACTGTTCAGCTCAAAAATCCAAACAATGGTAAAACATATATGTTTGATGATATCGGTTGTATGGCATTGTGGCTTGATGAGGAGCATATCCCATGGAGGGACAAAGCTGTTGTTTGGATCACTGATGTGGATACCGGTGAGTGGATAGATGCAAAAAAAGCTTTTTATGATACGAACAATGTGACACCTATGTCTTTTGGATACAGTGCACATAAAACAAAAGAGAGTATTAAGCCAAATGAAGAGATTTTAAGCTACGATGAAGTTCTTAAAAGAATTACTCATCCGAGTAAATAAAAACAGGTTTTGAATCCTGCATAAGAAGATTTGGCTCAATAAAAGGAGCCAAGTTTGATAAAAAATTTAACAATGTCAGGGTAGGGGAAGCATAAAAAAACTTTATCTTGTTGTTATAGTGCCATAATTGATCTGCGTATTGGTACACCTTATGGGGCGTGTCCCCTATATTGTCATTGTCTCTGTCAAATCCAACGTATCTATCCCAAAAATTGTACTCGACTTTATTGTTTGAAGAGAAACCTCCACCTATATCTTTGACGATATCGTCAATATTTGCAAAAAATCTGTTGTGTGTAATAGTATTGTCCTTGATACTTGCATGAAAATGGAGAGCTTCTTTGTTGTAAGAGATATCATTATAGTTGATATAGCGCTTCATCCCTTTTGCTTTTTCTTGTCCGTCAATATAGATGGCTTTGGCATTGAAACTGATCTTGTTATGTTCGCATACACATCGCGCTACTCCTTTGAGAAGTAAACCTATCCCGGCTGCTCCGTTGGAGCTTAGTATCTGATTGTGCAGGATTTGGGTATTTTTTGCACCCATAATCATAATGGAGACAGAGTTGTATAAGTAATGATTATTTTGAAATCTATTGCCGTTACTCAGGCTCAGATGTGTTGCAAATCTGTTATGCAAAAATCTGTTTTTCTCAAAGAGATTATGGTGTGAGTAGTTTAGAGTAACATCTCGGGAGTTTTCAATGGTGTTGTTGGCAATAATATTGTTGTGTGCATAGTACATTTTAAGAGCATCTCCACGAAGAGGCAGATCAAACTTTTTAGAAGTGATGTAGTTGCCGGTGATGTTGGAGTCACTTACCATCGCCATATCTATACCATAGAGGGAGTTAAGTAATCTAGACTCTTCTACACTGCAGTGTCGTACATTTTTCATGGAGATGGCAGCATCTATGGTATGCATTTTGGCACCACTGTTTTGGATGGTGAGTTTTTTGATATGCACATCAGATGAGAGTACAGTGATAACACTTCCCATATTTTTGGCATCGATGATGACACCATCAGCTTTTCCCTCAAGTGTAAGTGGTTTATCTATAACAACACCACCGCTGTAAACTCCCGGTGAGAGTTTTAATGTGGAGTAGGGTGGCGCATTGTCAATGGCATTTTGAAGTGGATTCGCATAAGCCAAAGAGAGAAGAAAAAGGAGAAAGAAGGTTATTTTCATCGGATCTCTTTGCTTGGATATCTAGTAAAATTTATGAATCTCTTCCATGATATCGGCAAACTCTATCTCATCATCTTTGTCTTTGAGGAATTGTATCAGGTATTTTTCACTCGCTTCGACGCCATCACGTTGTTCTATCTTGAGAAGTTCCTTATAAAGATCGGCAATCACTTCTATAACATGCTTTGATATCTTTTTTCTAGAAGCATGGTAGCCTATGATCTTACCTGTATCGGTATCTTTACGTATCTCAAATTCTGTAAAGATCCAGTAGTATCTTCCATCTTTTGCCAGGTTTTTGACAACTGCGTTGATATTTTTTCCAGAAGATATAGTCTGCCACAAAAGTTTAAAAACTACTTTTGGCATATCAGGATGACGGATAATGCTGTGTGGTTTACCGATGAGTTCCTCTTTTGAGTAGCCACATACTTCTATGAAATAATCATTACAGTAGGTGATTTTTCCTGTTTCATCTGTTTCACTTACTATGTATCTTTTAGGATCAAGTACGATCTCTTCATCTATGGGTGTTGGTTTTGCCATGTTAAATCCTTCCATTGAGTAGGTTTATAAGTGCATAGTTAACTTCTTTAAAACCAAGTACTCTTTTGCCGTTATGTTGTTTTGCAAACTCTTGCGCCTTTTTATAGGAGTCAAAAGCTACCAGATCATCACCGGCGGGTGATGTGATATTGCTTCCATAGACATAAAATGCTCCTTTTGCTTTCACGGGTTGGAGTGTGTCAAAATCAGTAACAAGAATATCTTTAAAGTCCTCTTCACTTCTGACACCCAAATCATACCATCGTCCGGGTCTATGGTAAAATTCAAACATAGATTTTGGACTCGAAAAAAAGAGCTCTTTCCCATTGGCAAGCTCTATTTTTGCTACCCATTGAGGGTTTTTGTACACCTTGAGATGTCTAACGAGACATGTCGTATTGTTGTCAAAGTGTAAACTTTCACCAAAGAGCAAGCTTGAGAGCAGAACCATTGCTAAGATTATTTTTTTCATATTTTCTCCTTAAACCAAATCTTTTTTTTCAAATATTTTAAACCCTAAGTATGCAAAGATAAGTCCCAACGTGAGTGGATATCCAATGGAAAGGGCCACAAATACGCTCTGACTCATCGAATCAAGAATGTAAAAAGCAACAGGGCCCATCACCGTAAGTTCAGGGTCAAAAAGTGAAATTGCGGCAACTCTAAATATCTCCATAGGGTTTGCCATAGCGATAAAAATAATGAGCTGTTCATCAAATCTTTGCTGCATCATAAGTGAAATGAGGGCAATATCTATAAATGCGAGTAGAAATATCCATACAAAAAAAGCGAGTCCAAGAGCAATTTCAGAAGATTTTACAAAGGAAGATATAAAAAATGCTATACCTAAAAAGGCGCTAGAGAGAGCAAAAAGTAATCCTGTATAAAGGAAAAATATACTCCAGGGTATCTGAGCACCTTTGAAAGCTCCATAGAGTATGGCTATGATCATAGCAAAAATAACAGGGATATATACGGTTATAAAGCGACCTATGATTTTTCCCCAGTAATATTGTCTGAGTGATATAGGGAATGAAAGCATATACTCAAGTATATGGTTGTCCCGATCACCTGAGATAGAGCGTACCGTTGTTATAAGTATAAAGATAGGAAGTATCACTATAGTGACTTGAATATACATAAGCAGGAGTCTGCTCAGACCACTAAAACCCATCACCTGAGATTCGGTTACACCCGCAATAAAAAATAGTGCTATAAGACCACCAAAAACAAGAGAGTAAACTACAAACCATTTCGCTCTAAGAGATTCTTTCAGGTCAAGGTATGCAATTAAGAATAAGTTTTTCATTTATAGCCCTAGTATCTGTTTTCTGATTTTTGGATTTGCCATATGTTCTCCTCTAAGCATTCTTAGTATGACTGATTTAAAGTCAATAGTACCTTCTGTTTGGTTTTCATATGCTGAAAAACCATAGGACATGGGTGTTTTTTCATTTATTTTATAGTGTGCACGAAAGGCATCTATATATTTTTTAGTATCGTTAGTAAATACTTTGGGCTGTACTTTTGGAAGATTGACACTGTTTTGTGAACACCATAGTATCATGCAGCCTATATCATCAAAGGAGTACACCTTATTATTTCTAGTTATCGTAGCCGTATGTATATGTGAGCTTGGAATCTCCATATGACATTTTGGACAGGTTGTATCTTCGAGTGTGACAGATTTATTCTCGGCACTGAGACAACCACTGAGTAAGCCAAACAAGGTGCTTTGCACTACGATCATTAAAAGTTTAAACGATTTCATCCGAGACAACTTTTCCAAGATCCATATATATCTGTCTGTTAACAAGCTCTTTAACCTCTTCTAACCTATGGGTGACAAACAGAAGTACTTTTTCATTTTCGTTTTGTTTGAGAAGTCTGTAAAAATCATCTCTTGCTTTTGGGTCAAGATTGGCAGTGGGCTCATCATAGATGATGATATCGCTTTTTTTTGCAAGGGAGATCGCTATGAGCATTTTTTGTTTCATTCCGCCACTGAGTTTAAAAAATGATTTTGAAAGATTTGCCTTGATGTCAAGTTGCATCTCATCAGCATAATGGGAGATAAGATCTTTATCAACATTTGCACTGATACTGATATACTGAACAAGTTCATCAAGACTTAGTTTGATCGGCGGTGGTAACTGCGGTACAAAACTGATATTTTTTAAAACTTTTACACGCTCTTTGATAGGGTTTCTGCCATCAATAAGCACCTCTCCGTTATTGGGATGATAATAACCTAAAATAGAGCGAATCAGAGTGGTTTTTCCGGCTCCGTTTGCACCCATGAGTGCAATGCTTTCATTTTTGTGAAACTCACATGACACATTATCCAAAGAGATATGTGAGCCAAATTTTTTCGTAAGATTAGAGACTTTTATCATCATAGAAACCTTTATATTAAACTTTTGAGTCTAAAGTCAAAGTTAAGAGCATCTTCGTGACAGACATCTATACATCTTCCGCATAAGGTACAATCTGCACCCGTAATATACTCCCTTGTAATACCTTCTTCTTCTCTTTGTTTGTCATATTTTGCTTTTGTAATCTCTAAAACCTGATTTTCAAAACATACATCGTGACATACCATACAGTGATCACAGTTATCGTTCCATTCGATTCTGAGTGCTGAGACCTTACCAATGAAACCATAGGTCGTGCCAATAGGACAAATATAGGTACACCATGCACGGCGTGAGTAAAAAACCTCAAACAAAAACACAACGACAACCCAAAGAAAAGCCAAAGACCATCCATAGACGATCATTCTACTGAGTATGCCCACAACATTAATAGTCTCAAATACCAAGTAACCGCTTGTTGCTGAAAGTATTAAAAAGATCGCCCAGAAAATGTAGCGTACTCTATGGTCGAACTTTCTTTCTTTAATGATCTTTTTTGTTACAAGCGTATTATGAAGTTTTTCTCCCACCTCACTTAGGATTCCATAAGGACAAACCCATGCACAGTAACTTCTACCCCCAACCAAGAGATATACAATAATGATCGTTGTTGTCCCGATGATGATATTGACAGGCATGTGGTGTGTTGCCAAGAACATCTCTATGGTCATATAGGGATCTATCATATGAAAACCTAAAAATCTTGAACCACTGAGTGTTCCTTCCAACATTTGTAAGTCGATAAAAAACGATAAGAAAAAAAGTAGATGGATCCCAATCACAAGGATCCACCTTTTCATTCTGTAACTGAACTTTTTTTTACCATCTCTTGTTGTATCAAAAAAGGTGGAGTAAAAAGTAGTTTTACTTATCGTTTCTCTATTATTATACTTATCCATTATAAACTTCCTCTCATTGAGTGTTAGTTGCTTTCCTGAAGTGCTTTTGCACGAGCCGGGAATTCTCCAATCTCTTTTGCCAATCTTTTTAAGTCCTCATCATTGAGTTTGATTAGAAGCCCTTTCATAATCATATTTTCTTTTCTTCCATCTTTGAAATCACTCAGTTTTTTGTAGATCTCGGCTTCATTTTGTCCGAAAAGTTTTGGACCCATCATCTTTCTGCCATTTTGGAAACCTGAACCATTGACACCATGGCAAGAGGAACATTTACTTTTATACTCTTGTGATACCTTAAATGCACCGGTATTACCTGCTTTATCCTTAAGGGCATTGAGTTCATCCATCTCTTTTTGTCTGTCATCCTTTTCTTTAGGGGCAACAACAGAAGCCGTTTGCATCGCAGAATCTCCAAAATCTTTGATAACCTTGTTCTGCTCACCACCGTGGTATGCTCCACCCTGTGAAGCCGTCCAGGCCATTAAACCAAAAATAAGCAGCGTTAAAATTCCAACTATTATATTTTTCATCTTTATTTCCTTATCGCTTCGATTTGTTTGTTAAACTCATAGATATCATCTGCTATCTCACGAATCTCTTCATCACTCATCATTTTTATAAGATCATTCATAAGTGGATTTGATTTCTTGCCACTTTTAAAGTCTGCTATTTTGTTGAAAATTTCATCAGAACTTTTTGATAGAAGGGAAGGGCCGATAATTCCGTTTGCATAATCATTATGACATGCAGAACACTTGACAATAAACTTTTTACTGAGCTTATTGACAAGTAAAGAAACCTGAAGTTTTTCGTAGGGGCTTCTCACATGCATGTTTGCATCAATAGATGTTCTTGGCTTTACTCGCACAGATGCATCCTTATTTGCAGGTTGTGCATTTGGATCATATTCACTTTTAATGTTGTATTCAAGATAGTACGATTTACTTTGATTGGCATCACTGTGTTTTTGTTGTACTTTTATCTCATGTGCATTTTCATTTGCTATGACTTCAATTTGGGGTGTTTCGTTGGAGCTTCTTTGAATATTCTCTTTTTGTTTGTCTTCTTGAGAATTTTCACTACATCCATTAAAAGCAGCTATGACTAAGAAGCTAGATGTTATCAATATGCTTTGAACTTGTTTTGTTTTTGTATATTTCATTTGTTATTCCTGTTAATTACTTGCATAATATTGTTCATAAGTTACTCTTGGTTTTACTACAATAGAAGGTGTTTTTGTCGGACAAACTTCTTGACAAACACCACAGCCGATACATCCATCATAGATCTCAGGTTTATGCCCGCCTTTCTCATCAGGAACCATAGCAATGGCACTTAAAGGATTTGAAAGTGGGCACATATCTGCACATAAAGTACATTGTTCCCCCTCGTAGCCACTAAATTTTTCCAGAAGTTTCTCCTCCAAAGGGGTAACATTGACAACAGAAGCTGTAAAGTCTATCATTTTTTGGTCATACCCTTTTGGAACCGGTGTATTACTCATAGCCAGGCAAGTATCCGCAAACTCAAGTACGGCTACTCCCATGTGGATATCTTCAGGTTTTTCACAGGTATGCTCCAAGGCTCCACTTGGACATGCAAGCACACAAGGTACTGCTTCACAAGCATAGCATCCTCTGACATTTGCATCTATATAAGGGGTGCCTACACCGTGTCCTTTGGCGAAGTCTGAGAGTTTTATAGAGTGGTAAGGACATACCTGAAGACATTGCCCACACTTTATACACAGTGCAAGAAAATCTTTCTCAGCAAGAGCACCCGGCGGGCGCAGTCTATTTTCAGCCCCAACTGCATAGGGTGAAAAAATTACACCACCGCCAAGAACGAGACCAAGAATCCCAAGTGTGGAGTATTTAACAAATTTTCTTCTATCTGTTTGTACTTTTTTCATAACTATCCTTCTATCGTAACTTTAGGTTTTTTATCTTCCAGTAAAAAAAGAGGTTTTGTAAATGGAGCAAGTTTTGCTAAAAAGTTGAGCAATGAGATCACGGGGCTTCCATAAAAAAACTTGACATCTTGATTATAGACCCAAAGCTGGTCGGCATATTGATACACCTTATGTGGTGTATCGCCGATATTATCTTTATTTTTATCAAACCCCTCGTAATTGTCCCAGTAGTTGCCAACAATTTCATTCTCGTTGGTTTTACTTCCTCTGCTGTCATTGACAATATCTTCTATATTTCCCATGATTATGTTATCTTTAATGATATTATTTTCACTGAGTGAGTGAAAATGCAGGGCCTCTGCATTATAGAGTATCTTATTGGATTCTATCCAGTTGTGAGTGTCCGGCTCAAACGGTGAGCGGTCTATATAGATACCTTGTGCACAGTAGATAACCGTATTGTTTTTGATGGTAAAGTTTGAAACATCTTTTAAGCCTATACCCATTCCTGTAGCGCCAAGAGAGCTTTTTATGGTATTGCCCGTGGCGATAGTGTCTTGAGAATACATAAAAAAGATACCGACCGAGTTAAATTGATAACTGTTGTTTTGTACAAAGTTTTTACCGGCATACATAAAGTGAAGTGAATAACGACACCATTCACCTTTGTTGGCAACAATCTGATTCCCATGAGAGTACCACACTACCATATCACGAGATTTGTAGAGGTGGTTGTTCTTTACAACATTGTCATGGGAGTACCATAGTCTCAGTCCATCCCCTCGAAGTCCAAGATCGAGATCTTTGGATGTGATTGTGTTATTGGAGATGATAGAGTTACTAACCATTTCAAGGTCTATGCCAAATAAGCAGTCTTTAATAACACAGTTGTCAATTTCACACTGTTTTGATTCTTTCATAGCAATGGCAGCATCAAGTTTGTCGTGACGAGAACCGCTTCCAATAATAGTAAGATTTTTTAAAGTGACAAAAGAGCTGTGTATGTTGATAACCGTACCGCTGTTCTCACCATCTATGATAACGCCATCTTCTTTTCCTATGATTGAGATAGGTTTTGTTATGTTGATGCTTCCCTTATAGATACCGGCAGGAAGTTTTAAAATAGAGCCGGCAGGCGCCTTGTCTATCGCTTCTTGTAGCATATTAGCACAAAGTATTTGGCTAAATAAAAAAAAGTAAGAAGCAAAAAGAATTTTCAACATACTGATTTCCATACCTTTATTTTTCTTGTGAATTCATCTCTCTCATTGCTTTTTGTTTCGCAAAAAAAGCAAGAAGGCTAAGCAGTCCGATGGCTACCAACATATAAAACCCAATAGTAGGGTAAGAGTGTGTAACAAACTGTGCAATTTTACCATCACCAAATACTGTGGGCATAAAAGGTTTGATCTTAAAGGCTCCCCAGTCATGTAAGTTATGTCCAAACCAATAGAGCCAGTAGGAATAATCAGCAATAAAAAGCAGGGGTAACGATGCCGGAATCAAAATGATATAGTTCAGATATTTGTTGTCATATGCTATAAAATAGATCATACCAAGAGAAAGAAGTAAAAGGGCATAAATACCGATTTCGCGTTCAAACGTACCACCTACCCACATAGGATCCATCCCTACATAATGGTTAATAGTATTCATCTCATGTACTTCACCACTGTAACCGTCAAAATGAAAATAAACAGGAATTCCTTCAGGAAATGCCTCTTTTGGATAGTTTGGTGCTTCAAGTGAAACTGCCCAAATAGGTAAGGATGCAACACCGATCTCAGAAGCGGACTCTATCATCTGTTCTAAATTATTATGAGCTTCTTTAGGTGTAGTGACACTTTTATAACGACCTTGATTGTAGAGATTCCACACAGATTTACTAAGAGATGATATCTCTTCAGGCTTGCCTTCTTCAACTTTGTTGAGAGTTCCATGAAAAGCTAACATCGGAAAAGTAAAAGAAAGCGTTAAAATGATGAGTGCTAATGAAGCAAATATTTTTGCCTTTATCAGACTTGGATGCATGTAAATTCCTTTTTTTAAATTTAAAATTCAAGATTAGTAGAAATCCTCAGTTTTAAATTTCAATTATTATATAATAATAATAAATTTATAAGTTTGATTTATGTCAATGAGAAAATTTTGATTATCAAGGTGAAAGAAAGAGTTTTAACTCTTTCCTTCTAGAAGTAAGTAAAACAGGAAATTTATTTTTAGAATAAATTTGCATTCTCGTCAATCCATTTTAGATATTCGATAATGTTTTCAGTTTCCTTTTCACTCATATGTTGATTAGGCATTTTGAGATTAAAATAATCAATCATGCTTTTTACATAAGTATCATCGTACATTTTTTCCGGATGCATAATAAAGTTTTTCACCCATTGTTCACCATTTTCATGTCTTTGAAGTACACCTGTTAAGTCTGGACCGGATGATACTTTACCAATAACATGACATCCTGAACAACCACCTTCTCCAAATGCTCTCTCACCGGCTTGTGCAGCAGAAGATTGTTTTGTAGCGATGATACGAACAAGTGCATCTTTTGCACGAATACCAACATCGGCAGTTTTTACCATAAGTTGCCAGATCATATTTTCAAATAAGATCGCTTTTTCCAAGTCACCTTGTTTGTATGCTTCATCAGCTTTCTTTTTCTGTGCAGGAATTTGATTGTATTGATCAAAAGCATCAGTTACAAGATCAGCAACAACTTTATGTTTTTCAAAATGGTTCTCTTTCAAGAATTTTACAACGCTTTGAATAACAGCATCAGTAGCATCATTGACTGCTACAGTTTTTTTGTATTCAGCTTCTAGCTCTGCTTTTGACATTGTTTTCATTTTGAGTTTTTGAGCACTAACATATTTTTTGTTAGGATCTTTTACCATCATGTAGCCCATCATCTCTAAGTGAAGTGCAGAACAAAACTCTGTACAGTAGAAAGGAAATACACCTTCAATATCCGCTATGAAGTTGATCTCTGCTGTTTCACCCGGTTCAAGTGAAGCGTGCACATCGTAATGATCAACTGTGAAACCGTGAGTTTCATCTTGGGCACGTTCAAGGTTGGTCATGTAAATAGTTACATTGTCACCTTTGTTCACTGTAATACGTTCAGGATTGATATGTGAACGAACAAGTGTTGCATATACATATACATTTTTCCCTTTTCTTACAATTTTTTCCTGACCCGCTAAAGTTTTACCTTTGTGTTGCTTACCTGTTTTTGAGTTTGTACCCATTTTATATCTAACAGCCGGGTGTAGTTTCTCAGCTCTGATCGCTACAGCTTGGTGAGGTTCACCTAAAGGTAGCGGCATATCAACAAGTAGGTCCATAGTTTTACCGCTTACATCGATCAACTGGTGATTTTGTGGATGCAGTGGACCAACCGGATCAAATCTGTCAATAGCAAGTTTATTTAAAGAGATGATATATTTCCCTTGAGGATCGGCAGTTTTACCTTCCATACCACAAAGGTGTCCAACATTGTAGTGCACATTCTCTTTATCAAGAACTTTGAGTTTTTTATAGTTCCATTTTACGATCTGAGAATCAACATACAGCGATGTATAGATCTCACCATCTACATTTGAATACTGGTTATGTAATGGCCCAAGACCAAGCTCAACCTGACCATGCAGTGATTTTTTCATATCCAAAATAGGGATACCGTAAGGATCTTTTCCGGCGTATTGTTTAGTGTCAATAAGCTTTTTGATTTTACTCCATTTATATACAGAAGCGTGAGTATCTAGCTTACCACAAACAGTAATATACTCTCCATCAGGAGACACATCAACACCGTGCGGTGATTTAGGTTCCGGGATCAAGAAAAGTGCGTTGTTGGCAACTGCTACACTCATAGGTATAATTTTCATACCGTTAACTTTTTTGTAGTTTTTCTTATCTTTTGCCAGTTTTGCCAGTTTTTTCCAGTTATATACGTGTAAGAAGTCAGTATCATTTCTTGACATACCGGCTTCATTTGGCGGCATACCCACTTCGATACCACCTGTGTACATCTCTGTGTTAAATGAGTTGGTAAATCCCCAGCCATCAGAAGCATTTTTACCGGCATCACTTAAATCCTGCATATATGGAGGCATCTCGATAGTGAAAGAATCTTTTTCTATGATTCTCCCTTTGTCGTGGTTGAATTTCCACATGGTAACACCACCGCGATATGTTTCTTTGTACTCTTCAATCGGGTGATAGTTATTATCAAACGGAGCAGCGTATTGGGCAGCCTCTATGATATAATCACTGTTTTGAGTAAAGAAAGCCCCACCGTGAGCCGATTTGAAAACAGGATTGACCACGATCTGTTTTGTTTCAAAATCGTGAAGGTCAATAATGGCGATACGTGGATTTGCTTTGTCGTTTATGGCCAGCCACTTTCCATCATATTTTGCGTCTGTTTCAGAGATAGCCGGGTGGTGAGTATCTCCCCAGTTGATTTCACGTCCACGGATATTACCTTGTCTTAAAACCTTAAGACTGTCTACATCATAACCATAACCCTGCCATGGTTCAGGAGTAAATACGGCAATATACTTTAAAATTCTCATTGATGGTACGCCATAAACAATCACTTGTCCAGACTGTCCACCAGAACTAAATACAATAAACTCATCCCTGCCACCGGTAGGGTTGTATGTTTTTGCAGCACGAATAACGTCGTTTTCCGTTAAACCTCTTGCCTTCATTACTTTTTGGAGTTCACCACCACTCGCTGATACAACTGTCGTAGCAAGTGCAGTACCTAAAATAAGTGAAGAAAGCTTACTAAAATGCTTGTCCATCTTTTTCTCCTTAGTCTTCTTTCAAGTATCTTACAAGGCACTAACGCGCATGACAATACTCAAATGATATGTAATCTTAGTCTATTTATAAGTGCAATAGTTTGACTAAGGTCAAATGGAAAAATTAATTTTTTTATTTAAGGTTTATAAGTTATTTTTGTAGGATATAAGTTTTTGAAGATCACTCTTTAAATCTTTGAGGTGTTGTGCAGAGCTGGTAAGTTCCTCAAGAGATTGTATAATAGCATCCTCTTTTTTTGTAAGGTCATTGTCTAGTGCATCATTTTCTTCCATGGTATTTAGCAACTCTAGAAGCTCCTCAATGTTTTGTTCAACAATTTCAAGTGATTTATAGGAGTGTTCAATAGAATTATGGGCAAATTCGATTGAGTTATCTATTTTATTAACAATATAGTTAAAGTTTTCAACAGCCTGTGTAATCTCAGAATCATTGTTTTTTAGCTCAATGGGTGTGAGCTCTTTAATACTTGAGTTTGTAATAATATTCTTTGAGATAATTAAAAATTTATGCACAAAAGCGATGATTGTTTTCACTTGGGTAAAAAGGTATATCAGTAACAAAAGTAGGATAATAAAGAGAACATATTGTAGAAACTTATACATTTCTAAAGCGTTAGAATAATCCTGTTTTAACTTTTTAGTTAACTTATCAAACTCTATGATAAGCATAAGGTTTGTGTTGTAGATATCTGCAACAGTTTTTTCCAAAAGGATATTTGAATAGCTTGAAGTTACATCTGAAGCATCTCGAAACTCTTGTACATCTTTATAAAATTTGTTCCAGAGTTTGGTAATGTTTTTGTTGTTTGCATGTATATAGTCTAAAATTGTTTCACTTTCAGGATTAGAACTTTTTTGAATATCTTGTAAAAATTTTTTAATAGAGTGTTCCAGATACACTTTGGAAGTGTTTTTATTCCTATAGAGATAAAAAATATTTTTAGAGATATCCTGTGTAAAAGCTTTTTTTTGGTTCATGCTTTCTATAAGTTCGTTATATATTTTTGTTTCATGTGAGATATGACTCGATAAAACAACAAGTATAAGGGAGATGGTAAAAATAAATATACCGGCTATTTTAATATGAGTCATCGTGTTCATCCTTATAAACTGATCGAAGTGCTCTATGGTCAATAATCGTAATTTTACCATGAATTATGTCAATTATTTTATTGCGTTTGAGTCGATTAAGTACTCGAGAAAGAGTTGCAGGCTGAATATGTAAAATGAGTGAAATATCGTGGCGCTTTAACTTGTTAAACATAGCAATGTCTTCATCGATCATCATAGCAACTTTAGATACAGAATCAAATATAAACTCTCTATTTACCAACGATTGAAGTTGTATTGATCTATTTATGATCTCATTTGCAAACTCACTACACAATAGATGTTTGCTTAAAAACTCTTTTTTAAAGGCACTATAATTAATGCTTAGGATTTTTGAATCCTCTATCAGTTGTATATTTGAAAATGAGTGTAAATACTCATCTTGCATGCTTGAGATCTCTGATAAAAGGGAGTTTTCATAGATATTATATAAAAAGATTTCATTATCATGTTTATCTATTTTATAGGCTTTTGCCAAACCTTTGACTAAGAAGAGAAGTGCTTTACTCTGTTGTTGTTCATAGTGAAGTACATAATTTTGCTTGTAGGCAGTGACATTTGCCATCTTTGCAAGTATCTCTATATGCTCATCATTGAGAGATTTGAAAAAATCCAAAGATGAGATAATAGTTCGAATAGACAAAACAGACCTAGTTCTTTATCTCTAAACACTTTTGCTGTGTGATGTTAAATTCAAAGAGTTTGGCTTTGCTCTTTTTACTAATATAAACATAGGAGATATTGATCTGTGCGTCTAAAAATCTTTTAGAAGATCTGCAAACACCTCGTGTAACAGCTTCTTGCATCCTTTGTTTATCCTCTTTTTGTACGCTTTCATCACTTTTTGAGCCTGTATTGATTTCAAATGTATAAACCAATGTGGAACCGTTGGCTTGAATATCTACGAATGTTGTGTATGCATCTATGACCTTGGGCAGATCTTTTGAGAGTTCATCGACAACAAGTTTTACAATTTTTTGGTTTTGTGTTTGCATCTCTTTTAATGGAAATTCTCCAGTTTGTTTCATAGGATCATTTGCAATGAGTAACTGAGTGAACATTACAAAGAAGAAGATATGTTTTAAGTTCATGTATATCCTGTTTATTTTTTGAATAATTGTACATGAAAAAATAATGTAAGTATTTGATACTTATCAATATTTTAAAGCTTTAGCGATTTCCAAATTTATCTCTCCACCACTCTTGAGGAGTAAACGAAGTTTTTTTTATGCTTTCTTCATCAAAGGCATATTCATAATTGTTGCAGTAATCTAAAATAATATTATAAGCTTCGTTGATCTTGGCACTCATTTTGGTAGCTTTTTCTACTTCATCGGGATGTTTATCGGGGTGCCATTTTTTCATGAGCATTTTGTATTTTTGTTTTATCTCTTTAAGAGTAGATTTTTCTCGAAGTCCAAGGAGTGTTTTGGACTTCATGAGTTGTTCAAAGGAGTGCAAAATTCTTGCTTAGTCTTGTTGCTGTCTCATATATGCTGGGATATCAAGATAATCACTATCAAAGTCACCGCCTACAACAAGTTTAGGGCGTATTTTTGCTTTAGGTGCAGCCGGTGCTTCACTTACAAAATCTTCATTATTCTCAGCACCATTAAGATCTTTTTCAAAACCTGTAGCAACAATGGTGATTTTAATATAGTTCTCCGGCATATCAGCATCGGTAGATGTACCAAAGATCACCTCTGCATCTTCATGAGCACTTTCATGGACAACATTCATAGCATCAGAGATCTCCATGAGAGGAAAATCAGGATGCATTTTAAAGTGAACTAAAACGCCCATTGCTCCATTGATTGACATATTATCAAGAAGTGGAGACTCAATAGCTGCCTTAATAGCTTCATAGGCAGCATTCTCACCCTCGTGTTCACCCACACCCATAAGAGCCATACCTTTATGACTCATGACAGTTTGTAAGTCAGCAAAGTCAAGGTTAATATCATTTTCACCACTTGAGAGGATGACTCCTGAAGTTCCGCTTACCGCTTGTGCTAAAACACCGTCAACAATTTTGAAGCTCTCTTTGAGACCCAACTTTCTGTCAATGATAGAGAGAAGCTTATCATTTGGAATAACAACAATAGAATCACTCTCTTTTTTAAGCTCTTCGAGACCTGCTTCTGCAAGTTTAAGACGTTTACGACCCTCAAACATAAAAGGTTTTGTTACTATAGAGATGGTTAAAGCACCAACTTCTTTTGCTATTTGAGCAACAACAGGTGCTGCCCCTGTTCCTGTTCCCCCACCAAGACCTGCAGAGATAAAGACTATATCTGCACCCTCCAGAGCGGCTCTGATCTCATCATAGTTCTCTAACGCAGAATCTTTACCTATAAAAGGTTTCATCCCTGCACCAAGACCCTTTGTCAGCTTTGTACCAATCTGGATCTTTGTAGCTGCACTTGCTTCTGAAAGTACTTGTGCATCGGTATTGATGATGATCATCTCTATACCTGTAACAGCTTCTTTTAACATATGACCAATCATATTACCGCCGCCGCCGCCAACGCCAACTGCGATGATTCTTGCTCCGTTTATGTTTTGTGCTTCTTCAACTGAAAATGGTTCCATTATCTCACTCCTTTAAAATAACTGGGTAGCCCAGTTCCAAAACTTACTAAAAGTTCCGGCTTCATCATTTTTTTTCTCTTTTTTTGTTGGCAGCGTTACCATAGTATCTTTAGTTTCTTCCTCTAACTGCGGGGCTACAGGAATCTCGACCTCTTCACTAAAGTTTACACTAATTTGTTCAATAGGTGATTCATTTGCGTGTCTTACTCTTTTATTTACATCTATTTCATACTTTGTGTAACCATTTGCACTATACATCACAAGCCCGATTGCTCCGGAGTATTCCGGTTCATGAAGATTTTCAAATAAACCATTCATCTCCATAGGGCGGGCAAGTCTTACCGGCACTGAGCCCAATGTGGCGATGGCGAGATCTCTGATCCCTTCCATTTTTGAGAATCCACCGGTTAAGACCACACCGGCACCAAGCTGATCTTTAAGTCCACTCTCCTGAATAAACTGAGCAAGAATCATTAAAGTTTCTTCAACCCTGGCAAAGATGACATTATGAACAACTTCCAAAGAGACTTCATGAGTTGTGTTTTCATCGCCTATGATCGGAAGTTCAATAAGATCATTACTAGGTACTAAAAGGGATCCATAGTTTAGTTTTACATTATCAGCGACACTCAGTGGTGTATGTAGCGCCATAGAAAGATCGCTTGTTACATGGTTGGAACCGACCCCCAAAAAGTCATTGAATCTGATAGCATTGCCGGAGTGTATAATGATATTGCTTGTATTGCCACCCATATCAATAAGAGCGACACCAAGTTCTTTCTCATCTTCATTGAGCGTAGCTATAGAGGATGCATAACCGCTAAGAACTATGTTCTCAACCTCTACTCCGGCACCGCGAACCGCTTTTTTGAGGTTGTTGAGATTGGATTTTTGAGTTGTTATGATATGTGTTTCCACTTCAAGTCTTGAAGCATTCATCCCAAGAGGATCTTCTATAAAGTCCTGATCATCAACTCTAAAATTAAAAGGAAGTGCATGCAGCACTTCGTACTCATTTGGAATGTTGGCATTATACAAAGAGGTGTGCATAACACGTTCAATCTCTTTAATACTGATCTCTTTGTTTGGAATATTGACAATACCGTTGGAGTTTAAGCTTTTTGTATAGGCTCCGGATATCGTAACAACGGCACTTTTTACATCACTTCCCGAGACCCGTTTTGCATCTGCTACAGCTGCTTTTATAGATTTGGAAGCAAGCTCAATATTTGTGATACTTCCCTTTTTTAAACCTTGCGCCCTGGTTGTTCCGGCACCGGTTATGAGAACTGAATCATCATCATTAATCTGAGCTGTGATAGCACAAATTTTAGTAGAGCCAATATCTATGGCTAAAACGGTTCTACTCAATTTAGAGTCCTTGAATAAATATCTCTGTTTGGTACTTGTTGTTTAGGTTTTTAATCAGACCCTCATAGAACATAGTACTTTTGATTTTGGCAATTGTATCATCTTGCTTGATCTCGTCTTTATTTAGCAATTTTTGTTCCAGTATGTTATATAGAACTATTGTTGAATCATTCACCGGAATAAAGCCTCTTTTTTTATCTTGCATGAAAAGTTGAACAAGAAAATTGTTGGCATTTTCAATGCTCATGTCTGTAAGTTTAACAGCATCTGTATTAGTTATAAAGTCTGTTGTCTTTCCTGTAAATGTAGCAAGGGAATTTTGTGCAAGTTCAAGAAGTTTTTCTCTCTTTTTTTGTGCAACATACAAAGGGAGTACGAGTGCTTTTGCCTGAGCGTATGACTTTGGTTCAGAAGGTATCACTTTTAGAAGCTCGATGATATAGTAGTTGCCATCAACCTGTACAGGCTTCATAAAAGGGGCAACCAATGAGAGCTTAGAGACTTTTTGTAAAGTTTCTTCGTTAAAGGGATTGTTAGAAGTGGAGATAGTAGCACTTTGTATATTTGCATCAGTTGAGAGCTTACCTTTTTTGTAGGCTATATAAGTTCTCAGAGCTGCGTCTTTTGTTGCTTTTGCGTCGAGCTCTTTGATCACATCCGGTTTTGCTTTATCCAAAGGCAGGATTTTTCCCTCGGCATCTTTAAAATGAGTCTTGTTATTTGTGTAATACTCACTTATTTTTGTATCATCATATGTTTTGGAAACAGGGTTTTGTTGAATGTATTTGATTTCATACAGTACTTCTGTCATAAAATCTTGTTGCTTGCTCTGCCAAAAAGGTTTTAAAAATTTATCTGAAGTGTCAACACTTATCTGCTCATCTGTGAGAACCTTATAGTTGATTTTATCAGCGATACTCATAACCGTGTTTAAAATCTTGTACTCGTTTTTGTTTGCCTCTTTTGGAAGAAGGTTAAAGGTTTTTTGAATGAGAAGCTCTTTTCTAAGATCCTCTTCATACTCTTTAATCGTCATATTGTTTCTGCTAAGCACCTGCTTGTATATATCTTTGTCAAAGACACCCTCCTTGTTAAAGAAATACTCTTGAGATTTTATCGCTTCAAGCAGCTCTTTGTCCGTTACACTAAGGTCATAAGACTCTGCAAGATTTAAAATAAGCGCTTGCTCTGTAAGTTGTTTCAGTGCTTGAGCTTGAAGACCAAAGCTTTTTGCTTTTTCTTCATCAAAGTCACCTTGAAACATTTGATTGTACTGGTTATAAAGTCGGGAATATGATTTTTGAAGCTCTCCCATAGTGATCTCGACATTGCCGACTTTTGCGACTGCACCTGCTTTATCCCCATAGCTGTACTGACCCCAGCCAACAAAACCGGCGCCGACAAAAGCGATTGTAGAGATCCAAATTGTAATTATGAGCCATTTTTTATGTCTCTGCATCCAAGTAATCATGTAAGTAAAAACCTTAAGTGTGATATTTATGGGTAATTCTATGTAAATTCCCCTTTAAACTTGATAAAGATTAACTCCTTTTTTTACACTTTGTCGATATGATTCTATAAAGAGATTATTTAAGGCATATTTTATGAAAAATGTAGAGTTAAAAAACAGAGACCTTGATGTGTTGTGGCATCCATGCACACAGATGAAAGATCATGAAACCTTGCCACTTATCCCGATAAAGAAAGCGCATGGAGTTTATTTGGAAGATTTTGAAAAAAATCGCTATATTGATGCTATCAGTAGCTGGTGGGTTAATATGTTCGGGCATACAAATGAATATATCAACACTAAGATCAAAGAGCAGCTAGATACACTTGAACATGTGATACTTGCAGGTTTTACTCATGAGCAGGTTGTTAGACTCTCAGAAAGACTCGTAGCACTGACTCCAGAGGGTTTAGAGAAGTGTTTTTATTCCGATAATGGTTCAAGCGCGGTAGAGGTCGCTTTGAAAATGAGTTATCATGCACATAAAAATGACGCTAACAAAGAGAAAAATATTTTCGTTTCACTTACAAACTCCTATCATGGAGAAACCATAGGCGCGCTTAGTGTCGGTGATGTAGAACTGTATAAAGATACTTATGAGCCACTTTTACTTAGCACTATACAAACTCCTGTACCAGAAGATATGACGCTAGAGAGTGCAGAAGCGGCGGCTGATGCATTTGAGAAGCTTTGTGCTGAGAAAGCAGATAAGATAAGTGCCCTTATACTTGAACCTCTTATACAGGGGGCAGGGTATATGCATATGTATCATCCCCGTTATTTGGTACTTGTCCGTGAAATTTGCACTAAATACAATGTTCACCTTATTGCAGATGAAGTGATGGTTGGCTTTGGAAGAACAGGCAAACTTTTTGCTTGTGAACACGCAAATATAACGCCTGATTTTTTAGTGCTTTCAAAAGGTTTAACCGGAGGATATTTACCCCTTTCAGTTGTTTTGACAAGGAATGAGATATATCAGAAGTTTTATTGTGATTATAGTGAGCATAAAGCATTTTTACACTCTCACTCCTATACAGGAAATGCTTTGGCATGTAGTGCGGCAAATGCAACTTTGGATATTTTTGAAAATGAAAATATTATAGAAAAAAACAAACATACGGCAAAATATATGGGTGAAAAACTTCAAAAATTTAAAACACTTAAAAATGTAGCGTCCATAAGGCAAACAGGTATGGTGTGTGTTGTAGAGCTTCAGGGGTATGATGCAAAAGAAAGAGTAGGTTTAAAAGTTTACCGTTATGGTTTAGATCACGGTGTTCTTTTGAGACCACTTGGGCATATCATATATTTTATGCCTCCGTATGTGATCACGCATGAAGAGATAGACATTATGATGGAGGTTGCCTATAGCGCTATTTGTACACTGTAGTTATACTTTGGGTTATGAGTATTTAAGATAAGGTTTGCCTATATAATAACCTTGTAGATAGTCAATGCCAAGAGCTTTAAGCGTTTCAAATTCATTTTTGGTTTCGATCTGTTCAGCAACAGTTTTGATGTTCATTTTCTTTGCAAAGGTTGAGATGGTCTCTATGATATGATATGTTCGTTTATTTGTATGAACATCTCTTATGAGACTACCATCAATTTTAAGTACATCTATGTCTAAATGGATAAGGTACTTGAAATTGGCAAAACCGCTTCCAAAATCATCAAGAGCAATTTTAAAACCAAGGTTTTTGAGGATAGCGATATGTTTGGTGATTGTTCTGAAATTGGTTATCTCTTCGTGCTCCAATATCTCAATATAAAGCCTTTCAGCCAGTTTTCTGTGATCTTTAAATTTATCACTCAGAAGTTTTACTATGTCATCATTCATAATATCTTGAAGATCAAGATTGATTGTGAGTTCAAAGTTGTTTTCTCGAAGAGTTTGTATAGCATTGTCCAAAACTATCTTGGTAATGTTGACATATATATTTGTGTGTCTGATGGATGGCAGAAAATCCATAGGGAGTGTTACAGACTTATTCTTGTCAACAAGGCGTAAGAGCATTTCGTACTTGACTATTTTATTAGTTTTAACGCATAAAATAGGCTGGTAGGCACATTTGATTCTATCTTCTTCTAGTGCTGAGTTAACATCAATGATCCGTTTTGAACTTTGTGTTTGCTCCGTAGTGCCTTTTTGTGAAACTTTTATACAGTTACGACCTGAAATTTTTGCATTATAGAGTTGTTCATCGGCAATTTTTATGGCTTCATCAAAGTTTTTTGAGTGAAAAGGGAAAGGGTTGATACCGATAGATATGGTCATGAGAATCTCTCTTTGAGAAAACTTCATTTTATGTATCATTATCGCATTTTTGATACGACTGGCAACAGATACACACCCCTTAAGGTCTTGTTTGTACGTTAAAACTAAAAACTCTTCACCGCCAAAGCGGATAAGAAGATCATTTTTTCTAATATTGGCTTTGATCTCCTTGACTACGCTGATAAGGACCATATCACCAACATCATGTCCGTATGTATCATTGATCTGTTTGAAATGATCAAGGTCAATCATCATAAGCTGATAATGTTGCAGCGAGGAGGTTTTTAAAAACTCATAAAGGTATTGGCGGTTATAAACCTGTGTCAAAGGGTCTATAAAACTCTTTTTTCTGTTGATATAATAGAGATAGATCAGTATGTAAGCAACAACAAGCATAATGACCATAAAGAGAGAAACATAATAGTGTATTTTTTCCATCGGTTTGAGGGTATTGACAATTTTGTCGTAAACATCGTAAGTAAAATCTGCACCCAAAACAGCAACAACTTTATTGTCTACTATTAAGGGATAGGCGATTGTCATCCATAGGGTGTCAAGATTATCTTGTTTTGTGATTTGTGGTTTTTTTGATCTGTATGCTTTTTCCCATATATCGGTTTGTGGATCAAATTTTTGCTTGAAGAAGGCTTTATCCTGAGGGTTTTTTGTGGCATCAAGTAAAAAGCGAAATTTTCCTGATTTGTCTTTGTAAAGTAAATAAAGATATTTTATATCATTACCTTGTAAAAGAGAAAGCTCCTGTTCATAATGTTTATATGCCAGTTTGTCTTTGTGTATGGTTGAGGCGAGGTTGGCTCCAAGTCTTTGGGTCAAAAAGTTTGAATAGTTTTTAAAAAGTGTTGATTTTTCATCAAGCAGATGTTTTTGTAAAATGTTAAATACATTATCTTTTGTTTGAACATACTCAGTATATAAAAGAATCGAAAGAATGGTCATAATCGGTAAGATAATGACAAAGAGCATAAAGCTTCTACCCATATTGAATGATCTACGCATAACTACTCTATATATTTATTAAAGCTTTTGTCAAGCTTTATATGTTTTTTTTGTAATCTTTTCTTGTAAAAGATTATGTTTGGGCGTCCCTTTTGCCAAAAAAAAGCCCCTATCACACGCCTGCTTTTAAGAGTATTGGTATTTGTCCCTAAAAGGATTTTTTTTCTACACTCTCTTTGTAGCCTTTTTGTGCTTGGAAGTATAACGACATCAGCTTCTTTGCAGTTGTTTACAATATTGAATTTAGTAAAATCAAAGTCAAACCTTATTTTTTCTCTATGATGTAAGTAAATATTTGGTGCTTGTTTATTTGTAACAGCTTGTGCTACTTTATAAAGCAAGGATGAAGCAAGCTGCTTGTCATCAGCATGCGTATAAAGAAATAATGTAAAAAAGACAACTATAAACCTAATCAAAAACGACACTCCAGTTTTAGTATTAAAAATTATAAAAAAATGTTAAAAATGTAATAAATCACGATCGTATTGTGGTCTAAATGTTCTTAAAGACCTATTAATATTATCTATTACATCTCAATACTAGTCAAAGTTAAAATCATTCTTCCCACTATCGAGCATAAGGAGTCGGCAGCTTTTCTCAAGTATGGCAAGTTGTTTGGCCATTTCATGAAGATCTCTGTTAAATGCATATACTCCATAGCCTCGAATGACCATGATATTGGTTTTTTTTGTTTGAAAATAGAGTGTTATTTCACTTTGGGCTCTGTCATACCAATCATCAAACTGTTTAGGATCAATGATCTCAATAGAACCGATCTCTTTATACCCAAAATAATCCTTTGGACATATGAGGTTATGTTCAAGTGAATAAGCGGTGGTAAAAGGGGGCATAGAAAAAGAGATATATTTGGCATCAGAGATTTGTGAGTAGATGCTAAAATGAATTTTTGCATCTATACTCGCCTGGTTCCAGCGATAATCTTTTTTAAAATAAAGTTCTATGAGAGAATCCTCCCCCAGTGCATCAAAGACAGCTTCTTTGGTGTTGATGATAAACCTGTTAGACTCTGTTTTTGCAGACAAAGAACCATGAAAAATCCCAAAAAAATCTTTTCGGAACATAGATAACGCCAAGGTAGAGAGTTGTGTTTTAAGTCTTAGTTTGTTCATTAGAAAATCTCAAATACAGTAAAATAAATTAGCATTAGTGTAACATAACTTATCTTTTGAATTTATGATGTATATATACGGTGGCGAAGTTACAAAGTAGTCCTAAAACACCGGCATGAAAACCAAATGGCTTTGATGGAAGAGCAGGGGAGAGCAAAAACAGAAGTGTTATGGATATACCGACAAGTAAGCCATAGAGGATACTTTTAGCATCAATGTGCTTAAAATGAACACCAAGCATGATCGCCGGAGCGATCTGTACGAGTATCTCCAGTTTTATTTGGATTAACCACCAAATGGTTGATGGCAGATTAATTGCAAGAACAACCATAAACGCCATGATAGCCCATGAGAAAACTTTTCCTACATAGGTAAGTTTTTTTTGAGAAGCGTTAGGATTTTTTTTGTGATAGATATCTTGGGTGAAAAGTGAAGCAATAGCAAGCATTGCCGAGTCTACCGTTGACATAATTGCAGCGATGGCAGCTGCTACAAAAATGGTGATGACGATACTCATACCCTCGATGGCAGTGAGTTTGGAGAGCATAAGTAAAATGATCTGCTCACTTGAGGTTTTGTCAAGATCCGGAAAATGAGCTGAACCGATAATAGCTATGATAATAAGCGGCAGCGTTGTCAGTAGCGGCATAACAACCATAAGACTCAAAGATCGACGTAGCGTGTGCTCATTTTTAGCAGAGTATATTCTTTGTATAGCCTGTGGATAGACAGAGATACCAAAAAAGATCAAGATCACTACGCTCAGCCAGGTGATCTGGTTGGCAAGTGTGATATCTGCAAATAGCTGAGGTCTGTTTTGCAAAAAAAGAGCAGTGTTTTCATCTAAAGATCCATAGTGGATCATAACAACACTAAAGATAATAATAACACCGATAAAAAGTAAAACACCCTGTATAGCATCGGTCCATGCAACAGATCGCATACCACCGAGCGTTTCATAGATCACCATGATAAGGGACATAAAGATGATCCCTTCTGTAAAACCAATCCCTCCGCCGGTGACATACTCCATAATATAACCTATAGCCTTAAGGTTTGTAAGCATATAGTTACTCAGTGCCAATATGGCGATTGCAACTATAAGATAGGTGAGAAGTTGATGCGTATATCTAAGGTTGATATAATCACCAATAGTAATGAAGTTGTGTTTTTTACTCAGAGCATAGAGCTTTGGGGCATACAACAGGTACCCTCCAACGACGGCTATCATAAAGGTAACGCCTACGAGAAAGAACCAACCGTTTCTATAAGCGCTTCCGGCAAAACCGATGAGGGAGTTTCCGCTATATTGTGTTGCATACATTGTTAAAAACAGTATGCCTACACCAAAGCTGCTTCCTCCAAGATAAAAATCCTTCATAGATTCCTCTTTGGAAGCAAATTTTCCTGCAAAACCGATAAGTATAAGTGAGGCTAGATAGAGAACTAAAAACCATGTTCCCCCTTCACTTAAGAGGGCAGAATCATTCATGTTTACCTTTGAGAGTATTCCACTTTTTTTCTATAAGATATACAAGAGCCAAGGCATACAGTACCGTAAAACCGATGGAAGCATATGCCCATAGAGGCACACCGTAATAAACATCAGAGCCTAGAAACGGTATGGTTAAAAAGAGTAAAACAAAAGAGAATTTCAGCATAACTCTACTTGAACCAGCTTTTCATTTTTTCTATAGCAGACTCTAAGACACCTTCATGAGGCTTGGACTCTATGCCAAAACTTTCTTGAAGTTTTACAAGAAGTTCACGTTGTTCGTCGTTGAGTTTTTTCGGATAGGTGATATTTACCTGTGCTATAAGATCACCCTTGCCGTGGCCGTGGACATCATCGATCCCCTCACCCCTAAATGTAAAATGTTGTTTGTCTTTTGTTCCAACATCAAGTTTAAGTTCAAGCTCACCCGTAAGTGATGGAATACTTAACGTCTCACCCGCAACTGCCTGTGTAAAAAAGACGGGAATTTCAATATAGACATCGTTGCCGTTTCTTATAAAATGTTTATCGGCTTGTACTGTAAAAGTAACATAGAGATCACCTCGTGTTCCACGTTTACCAATATTTCCTTTACCCGAAATTCTTAGGCGGTTGTCTGTATCGATCCCCTTTGGAACTTTTATAGAGACAGTTTCGGTTTGCTCTTCATATCCCTGTCCGTGACAGCTGGAGCATTTTTCTGTAGCTGCACTTCCTGTTCCATGACAAGCCGGGCATGTTTGAGAAAATGTCATAAAGCCCTGTTTCATATAGACTTGACCCTGTCCGCTACACTGTTTACATGTTGAGAGTTTACCGTTTTTCGCTCCGGTGCCTTTACATTTTTCACAAGATTTTTTGTATGTGAACTCTACATCTTTTTCACATCCAAAGACTGCTTCATGGAAGCTGACATACATCTCAACATTGAGATCAAGTGGGTACTTTTCCATATCTGCCGGATTTTGACGACGTCTTGTTGAGCCGCCAAATCCATTGAACATCTCTTCAAACATTGAGCTAAGGTCATCAAAACCAGCAGATGAACGGCGTGATCCTCCACCCATGCCTTGCAGACCCTCTTTACCGTAACGATCATAAATACTTCTTTGTTGATCATCACTCAGGCATTGATATGCTTCATTACAAAGTTTGAACTTGTGTTCTGCCTCTTTGTCTCCAGGATTTTTATCTGGATGATACTTTTTAGCCATTTTTCTATATGCTTTTTTTATGGTTGTTTTATCCGCATCTCTTGAGATCTCTAGAATTTCATAATAGCTTAAATCTTCCATTATTGTCCTACATTATAAAATTTTTTCGCAATTATACCGTTTTTGTAGTTTAATTTTAAGTATAATAGCTTTTATGAAATCATTTATCTATTTTTCAACAATTATGATACTTCTAAGTGCCTGTTCTCAGAAGTGCGACACCCCTCACATAAAGCCCTCCCAAGAGCTCAACAAAACAGTGTGTGAGACAAAACCTGAGATAGAAGCAAAAATCTTGTTTGAGTCACTGCCAAAGACCCATCTGCTAGAGAGTGACTTCTCAAAACTTCCAAACTGGAATGCAGAAAATTATGAATCGGCATTAAGCTCTTTTGTGGAGAGTTGCCGTACTCCAAGAACGCAAGCGATGTATAAAGAGTTGTGCGCAAAAGCAAAGCATACCAAAGATCCAAAAAAGTTCTTGGAAACGGAGTTTTCTCCCTATGCCATCAACACCGATGAGGGGAACGATGAAGGGCTGCTTACAGGATACTATGAGCCCCATCTTCATGGTTCTTTAGTAAGAACTTCAAGATATAAATATCCGATTTACAAAACACCGCTTGATCTTATTGTGGTTGATTTGAGTGAGATCTATCCGGATCTGAAAAACTATAGACTTCGTGGACGTTTAGAGGGGAACAAACTTGTGCCTTACTATACAAGGAAGCAGAGTAAATCAAAACACCTTAGAGCTCAGGTACTGTGCTATGTAGATTCTAAGATAGATCGTTTCTTTTTAGAGATCCAAGGTTCGGGAAGAGTAACGCTTCGAGATGGAAAAACTATGTATTTGGGCTACGACAATCAAAACGGCCACAGGTACAGAGCGATAGGAAGGTACCTTGTCTCCATAGGGGCATTGAAACTGCAAGAGGTCTCTTTGCAAAGTATAAGAAGATGGCTACATGACAATCCAAAAAGAGTGGATGAGGTTTTAAACTATAACAAATCACTTGTATTTTTTAAAGAGAAACAACAACCTGCTACCGGTTCTTTAGGCGTGGTGTTGACTCCAAAAAGATCTGTTGCCGTTGACAGGCGCTATATTCCTCTTGGAAGTATGCTCTATGTTGATGCAGATATGAGGGAGAAAAGATTTTGCTCCTTGGTGCTGGCTCAAGATACGGGTGGGGCCATCAAGGGTGCTGTGCGTGCAGATCTCTTTTTGGGCTATGGCAAAGATGCTATGAAAATCGCCGGTGAGCTGAAGGCTCCTTTGAAACTTTGGATATTGCTTCCAAAACAAAATTATAAAAAAGAGAGCTCATGAAACATTCTTTAGAGAAGTTCAACCGTCTTGTAGATGCACTGCAGGAGTTGCCGAGCATTGGAAAAAAGTCGGCAACAAGGATTGCGTATCATATGGTGATGCAAGAGAGTTTTGTAGGGATGAAAATATCCCATGCCATAGAAGATGCCCTTGGTAGTCTAAGAAAATGCAGGGTATGTGGAGGCATGAGTGAAGATGAACTCTGTTTTATATGTTCTGATGAAAGTCGTAACTCTGAGCAGCTGTGTATTTTGGAAAATGCAAAAGATATACTCCTTTTGGAAGAAAATGCTCTTTTTGATGGAAAGTATTTTGTTCTTGAATCACTCGAAGAGTTGAGTATAACGCATTTGGAAAATATGGTCAAAGCAGGTGTAAAAGAGGTGATCTTTGCTTTAACACCTTCGATAGCCAATGATGCAGTAATACTATACATTGAAGATAAACTTACACCGTTTAAGGTTCATTTTAGTAAAATTGCACAAGGTGTACCAACGGGAGTGAGTTTAGAAAATATTGATGTTCTTTCGCTTACCAGGGCACTTGAAGACAGAGTAAAGGTATAGTGTTTTGATAAGGTATTTTTTTATTGCAGTTATAGTTGTGAGTATTTATGCTTCTGAAAAAAGTCAGCTTTTTGATGATTTTAAAGATGTGAAGGATGTTGAAGCTAAAAAGGCGATGACACAGTGGATGGATGGTAACTTTGGACTCATTCCACATAAAGTGAACTATTTACTGCCTTATGGCTACAGATTTGATGATGGGAAGTATAAGTCATATGTCAGGAGTGATGAATACAGAAGAATTGAAGCAGAGCTTCAGATTAGTTTGAAGTCGCAATTTGGTTACAACCTTTTTGGTTTAAATGAAAGGTACTATTTGGCATATTCTCAGAAGTCGTTTTGGCAGATATATTCAAAATCATCCCCATTTCGAGAAACGAACTATAACCCTGAAGGGTTTGTAGTATTTCCCATAAAAGATGATTCCATGTTTAGGTTGCAGTCTTTGGAAGTAGGGATCGCACATATGTCAAACGGACAGGGCAATAATGAAGATGTTGAATATGCCCCGGGTGAATTTAACCCGGGAAATCGTTCCAGAAGTGTGAACTATCTTTATTCTGTTTTGAGTTTAAGGCACGATACGCTTGTGACACGCTTAAAGGTTTGGATACCTTACTTTGGTGCTGACCTTGATGACAACCCCGATCTTATGGACTATACAGGATTTACAGAGATTGATCTTTCATATTTTTTTGGTAAAAATCTGATTACATTTATGGCAAGAGGTAACATCGCTACAGGGCTTGGCTGTGCTCAAGTAACTGCATCACATCCTATTATGAAAGATGTATATCTGTATATAAAACTCTTTAGTGGATATACAGAGAGTCTCATAGACTATGATAATTATGTCAATAAATTTGCAGTAGGTTTTAGTTTTTCTAGATAACTTTTCGTGATAAATGTACGTTAGTAGTACTTGGATATAAATTAAGAAATTCACGATAGAATTATGTTTAATATTTATAATAAAAGGTTTTTTATGGTGAGGATTATTTTTTCTCTTGTATTTGTTATCTCAATGCTTTTTGCTAATACACAAAAGGGTGGCAGTTGTGAGCTTTCCCAAGTTGGTGATGTGAGACTACATATTGAACATGTAGGTGATTTTGAGAAGGCTGCTTACATTCCTATACTAAAGAGTGGGAAAAATTTCAGAACCATTTTTATCGGTTCATTGATAAAGGCTGATGGAGTAGAGATTGAGCTTTTAGAGATCGATGCAGATAAAAGGGTAAAAGGGAAGCCACGAACGGGAACGCTTCGTATAGAGCTAAAAACGAAAAAAGGTGCTGAAACAATTATGATGAAGTACCGTTATGATAAAGGTGATTTTTTTGCAAAAGGGAAGCAAAAAAACGGAGATGCAATTGACTTTTCATTGAAGATAAAAGCACTTTTGTGTCACAGTAAATAAAGCAGCAAAAAATTAAAACTGAAAAGTTTCTTGCATAGAAAGCTTTATATCATTGAGTGCTAAGGTGTTGTTTGTAAAAAGTGCGTTTGCCAGTACTCCTTGTCCAAGAAGCATATCTGCACCATCTTTATAGGTGATATTTTTTTCTTTTGCCAGTTGTAAAAAAGGTGTAAGTTTTCCATAGATAGCATCTGCGGCATATCGAGTGTTGTCTAAAACAGATTCTATTATATCTTTCGGTGCCGGAAGTTCTTTATCTTTGAGTCCTGCACTTGTTGTATTGACAACAAGATCATACTTCGTAGCCTCAAAACTATCCCACGTATAGCAATTGCATCCAAGTTCCAAAAAGTACTGCAGCCTTTTCTCACTTCGGTTAAGTACAGATACATTGAGGTTGTCTTCTAAGAACCTGCCTGATAAAGCTTTTGCTGTTCCACCGGCTCCAAGAACAAGGATATTTTTGATCTTCTTAAACTCTTCAATGGCAAACATAAAACCATCCGCATCGGTGTTATAGCCTATAAGGCGGCCGTTTTCGTTGATGAGTGTGTTGACTACACCAACTTTTTTCGCAAATCCTCGCACTTCATCACATGCATGGTAAGCTTCCTCTTTATGTGGAACCGTGACATTGGCACCGCTGAGTTTAAGATCGAAAAAAACCTGCTTGAGTTTAGAGCCGTCTGTGAGGTGAACTCTCGTATAACACCCTTTGTAGTTGAGATTTGTAAATACATTGTTGTGCATCAAAGGACTTCGTGAGTGTGTGATAGGATCACCAAAGATTGCAAAAAGTTTCATCTTAGCACTCTTTTTTGTCAAGATCTTCAAGAGAGTGTATAAGGGCTCCGAGTTTATTGTTAACTTCCAAGTACTCTAGCTCATTGACACTGTCAGCAACCACACCTGCACCCGCTTGAAGAACTACTTTGTCCTCTTTAACCATGGCACTTCTGATGGTGATTGCACTGTCCATATTGCCATCAAATCCAAAGTAGCCTATACTTCCACTGTAAAACCCACGTTTGAGACCTTCAAACTCTGCTATAAGCTCCATAGCTCTTATCTTTGGTGCTCCAGTCATTGTCCCTGCCGTAAATGTTGCCATGAAGAGATCAAACATATCTTTATCCTCTTCAAGTTGGGCAACAACATCGGAGACTATGTGCATCACATGAGAGAATCTTTCAATATGCATCATATCTTCTACTTTGACGCTTCCCACTTTTGCGACACGCCCAACATCGTTACGTCCAAGGTCGATGAGCATTAAGTGTTCTGCCAACTCTTTTGGATCGGCAAGAAGCTCACACTCAAGCTCTTTGTCACGCTCTTTTGTTTTACCCCGTTTGCGTGTTCCTGCAATGGGGCGAAGAAGAAGCTCACCGTCAGTAAGTCGCACCATCACCTCCGGAGAGGAACCGACTATATTGAAATCTTCATATTCCATCAAAAACATATAGGGGGAGGGGTTCTTGGTTCTGAGTATGCGGTAGAAACTAAAAGGATCGACTTTGATATTTCGTGTAAAACGGTTGGTCATAAGGATCTGAAATACATCGCCACTTCGTATCATCTCTTTTGAATCATCGATCATTTGAAAAAACTTCTCTTTGGAGTGTGCAAAATTTCCCTTATCATCTCCAATATTAAATACCCTGTGCTTATAGGTATAGCTTCCTTTGAGATCATCATGAATAAAAGTGAACTTTTCTTCAAACTCTTTAAGTGTACTCACGAGGGTGATCTGATGGTTTTTATGAGAATATACCAGGATCATTTTTGGAAGAATAAGATCAAGGTCGGGAGTATGAAGTTCATCTTTTAAGTTATCCATACTAGCGCGCAGTTTCGGCTCAAAAACTTTAACCATATCATAACCGATATAGCCAATAAAGCCATCTACATAACCAACACCAAGCTCTTTTACCGCTTCTTTGTATATATTTGTGTCAATCTTTTTATAGTACTCTTTGAGAAAATCAAAAGGGTTTTCATCTTTTTCATGCACCACACCTTCTGTATCGGTATAGATCGTTTTATCATTAATATACTGAAGTCTTTCTCTTGCTCCTATACAGATAAAACTGTAGTTGCCTTCTGATTGGCCGGCACTCTCAAAAAGATATGTTATCTCATCTTTAAAGAGAGCCTTAAGTTTTGAGTATACAGCTATAGGTGCTAATTGATCAAGTGTAAACTGTTTAGAATATATCAAAATAATGCCTTGTTGAAAAATTGCTCCAGAGGGAGCTTTGTGATTAAAGTTTTACTAAAAAAGCACCCGGTTCAATACTGCTTCTTATAGTTTTAAGCGCGCCTCTTGCTTCTTTTTCACTTGAAAATGGACCAACAAGCACCTTGTTGAGTGTTTTTGAGTTTACAGAGACCTTGTGGTATTTATAGCTATACCCTTTGCTGGTAATAGATTGTAAAAATTTTTTGTTTGGCTCATATTTTGAAAATGAACCGACTTGTACATAGTATGCGTTAACCTCCGGAGCCGTCTGTGTTTTTTGTACAGTTTTTTTCTCTATGTTTTTAGGTTTTTGCGGAGTTTTTACAGACACTGCCGGAGTTTTTTCTTGAGAAGCACTCTCTTGTTCAACCAAGCTCTCTTTTTTTAATCTTTTAGCTATTTTATCGAGATCGCTATTACTCTGAGTTTGTTCTTGAACAACCTCTATCTCTTCAAATAGTGGCTCTTCGGTAACTTCTTGGGTCACTTTTGTTTTTGGTTCCGGCGGTAAAACAGCCTGTGGCAAGTTGTCAGTACCTTTAGATGCAAGAGTATTCATAAGCATAATGACAACTATCAAAATAATACCGAGTGTTGCAACTGCAAGTATGATTTTTTTGTTATTGCTAGAGTTGCCACCTTTGTTTAAAATAATATCGTTAAGCTCGTTTTTTTCTTCCATAATACTACCCTGTACTTTATTTGTTCTATAATACCAAAAATCTCATAACTTAGCAAGAAGACGGCAGATCAGATTTACATATGTTTGGACCAGGAGGCTCCACGCTCTTTTGCATATACCTCATAAGGTATGGTAAGGATATTGTACTCATTTGGCATATCGGCATTGGGGAACATTCTCCACTGTTTTGGCTGTTTGCTTGCGAGCTTCATGGAGAGCATTTTACCAAGCTGTATCGCTTCTTGCAGTGTTGTGTGCCCCTTATGGATATACACATGAAGATGACCTTCTGTTTTTGTTTTATAAGCGGTAAAGTTGATATACCCCTCTTCGCGTAACAGAAGTTGTGTTTTATGATAAAAGCGCTCAGGATCTCTGCCGTTGTAGTCGATAACAATATTTTCAACTTTGTTATGTTTGTTGATCAATGAATGAGCAACCGTGATATCACCTTTGAGATGTTGTGAGATAATAGACTGCGTTAATGGAGCTTGCACCTTTTCAAATTTGTTGTAAAAAGTTCTTCCTTTAAAGGTTAATTTTTCTACGACCGTATCTCTTTTGATCCAGTAGTGATCGCTCACCATTTTGATAAGTTTTAAGTCCATTGCAGTCATCATTATTACCTTAGTATGTTGCTTGGTTGTAAATTACAAAGTTTTGAGCCAGCTCTTTGAGTTCCTCTTTTATGCTTGCTTGAAGTTCAGTATTGTTGATATCATCAAGGACATCGGCCATTTTGTTTGCGATAAGTTCAAACTCTTTTTCTTTCATACCGCGGCTTGTCAGTGCAGCTGAACCGACACGAATACCCGAAGTTACAAATGGGCTTCTTGTCTCACCCGGAACTGTGTTTTTATTGATAGTGATACCGGCATTGCCAAGCGCTGCATCAGCATCTTTTCCGGAGATATCTGTGCCAACAAAACTTACAAGGATAAGGTGATTGTCTGTTCCGCCACTTACTACGTTGTATCCACGTTTTACAAAAACTTCACCAAGAACTTTTGCATTTGCTTTGACCTGCTTGGCATACTCTTTCCACTCAGGACTTAGGTTGTACTTGAAGCCTACCGCTTTTGCCGCGATGACGTGAACAAGTGGTCCACCTTGAAGTGCAGGGAAGATCGCAGAGTTCATTTTTTTAGCGATATCTTCATCATTTGTCAGGATAAGACCACCGCGAGGACCTGCCAATGTTTTATGCGTTGTAGTTGTTACAACATCTGCATAAGGGAATGGGCTAGGGTGCTCACCTGCCGCTACAAGACCTGCAATGTGTGCAATGTCGGCAAATAAAATCGCACCGACTTCATCAGCTATCTCACGGAAGCGTTTAAAGTCGATCTCACGAGCGTATGCAGATGCACCACATACAATAATCTTAGGTTGAACGATTTTAGCGATGTCCATAACTCTGTCATAGTTGATGCGACCGTCAAGCTCAACACCATAGGTAAAAGAGTGGTAGTTTTTCCCTGAGAAGCTAGGTTTGGAACCGTGTGTTAAGTGACCACCGTGGCTGAGATCCATTCCTAAAAGTTTATCACCCGCTTTTAAAAGACCGGCATACACAGCTCCGTTTGCCTGACTTCCAGAGTGTGGCTGTACATTTGCATATTTACATCCAAAAAGTTCGCAAGCTCTGTCGATTGCCAATTGTTCAACACCATCAGCGTATTCACAGCCACCATAGTAGCGTTTGCCAGGATAACCCTCAGCATATTTGTTTGTAAATACACTTCCCATAGCTTCCATAACTGCCGGAAGTGTGAAGTTTTCAGATGCGATCATCTCCAAGTGGTCTGTTTGGCGCTCAAGCTCTTTTTCACATAAGTCGTAAATTTCGCTGTCGTACTCTTTTAAAAAACTCATAGTATAAAATTCCTTGTTAAAATTGCGGAGATTATACTAAAAATTTGATAATAAAAGACTGAATAATTATTTTATATATTCAAGTCCGACATACCATCTATTGTCAACATTGTCCTGTTTATAGACTTGATAATCGTTATAACTCAATTCAATATCGGATGATTGTTGTGTTTGCTCTTTGACTTCATTAAAGCTTTTGAAGTTGTTTATACTGTTTGTATTTTCAAAGGTTGTGTTGACTTTTACTTTGACCATAAATGAAAGATCAGCTCTGGCGTTTGCCTTGGCTTCTTGTAGGGTTTTTCCTTCACCGTAGCCGATGATTTTGTTCTTAGAGGTTGGGTTGCTAAACCATTTTGGAACTTTGGCATGAATGCTTTTGGCTATATCAACATACCAGATCTCTTTGTTGGAAGTATCTACAATCGGGTTCTCTTTTTGCTTATATTTTTTAAAATACTTAGAGAGCTTTTTATCAATAGTTTCTTTATTGCTAAGGACTGAGACTTTCATTTGTTGGGGTTTATAGTCTATATTTGTATAAGCAGTTTGAAAGCTTTCATTGGAATTTGTCTCAAGTATCTCAAAACCAAGCAGGGAGATCTTGTTGTCATTTGCATCAATGTTTGGGATGATTTTAAAACTTTTTTGATGTTTTATTTTTCTAGCTGTTGATGCAGGTACAGAAGCTACGACCTCTTGCTCAAACCCTCTGCTTTGTGAATATATACTAAAGTATAACTTCTGAGTTTCGGCATCATATTTAAAGTTTTTTGCTTCATAACCTGATACATTTTCCATAAATAACACTTTAGAGAGCACAGCTAAAGAGTCCTCTAGCTCTTTGCGTATGTTGTTCTTATTTTGGGCTGTTTGCTTGAGGTAGAGCTCATAAGATTTTTGAAGGTTGTCAATGTAGGTATTTCTTTCATAAACATCCAGTGAGTATTTTCTTTGTAGCTCTCTGATGAGCTCTTCTCTTGATGCAACGGCATCTTGGACTCTTTGATCAAATTCTGCTTTTGTCTCAAACTCATCTTTTTGTAGAGTCGGCACCGGTGGGATCTTTGGAAGTTTCACTTCCGGTGGAATATAAGGGCTTATATCATCATAAGAGAGCGTATAGTGATCATTTTTTGCAATATCTTTGAGAAGATCCTGAATCTGTAAAGAGATGGATGTAATAAGATCTTTGTCGTTATATCTGTTGAAAACATTGATCGCTAGAAGTTTGTTGCTCTCTTTTTCTAAAAAGATAATACCTGCTTTTTTTGATGTATCATTGAGAAGTTGTTCATATTTTTCTTCCAGATTATCGTATATATCACCCTCTTCGAGGTAGATGATATCAAAGCCCCCTTCAATATTAAACGATGAAGTAAGTTCAAAGAGTTTTGTGCGAAAACTCTCTATGTTACTCACATAGACAGCTTCTGTAAACTCCTCTTTGTCAAATTTGACAGTATGGAGTGTTCCTCCGGAGACAAAGGGTGTCATGAAGGTTATAAGTCCAAAGAAAAATCTTATTCCAATTTGTGTGCTATCGAGTGTCGTAAATGTATTATTGCAGATCTTAGCATTTCGTTTTGTATAGTTTTGTACTGCAAAGGGTTTCATCGGAAAAATAGCTAACCAACCAAATAAGCTTCCTACCCCACACTGTACGCCTGAAGTTGACGGTGCTATGGGTGGATAGTATCCTTTGTCATTGACCCAAAAAGTGAGATCTTCTCGTTTGTAATTGCATTTGTTTGTATCTCCCCTGTAGCATAAGTATTGTAATTCATAGTCATCATTTATATATGCTTCATAGGCATTGGAAGTGTTGGTGATTTTGATGTTCTTTTTAAGATTTTTGTGTTTGTCCTGCTCTATTTTTACAATGTTGCTTGGTGTTTTTGCAGCACAGGCGCTTAAGAGAAGTGTAGCCGTAGCAAAAGATAATAATAAACTGAATTGTTTGTACATTTATAACCTTTTATATGAGCGAGAGCTCTGCCGTTTCGTGGCTAGCTCCCATAATAAACAGAATTATTCTTCGAGATTTTTTTCTTCGCTGTGTAGAGGTTTCATCGCCGGAAACAGTAGTACATCACGTATGCTGTGTTCATTTGTAAGAAGCATAACAAGTCTGTCTATCCCTATCCCTTGTCCTGCGGTTGGAGCCATTCCATAGCTGAGAGCATCTATGAAATCTTCATCCATCTCATGTGCTTCGTCATCTCCTGCTTCTTTTGCATCGACTTGCCCTTTAAATCTTTCATATTGATCCAGTGGATCATTTAACTCCGAAAATGCATTGGCGATCTCACGACCGGCAATAAAAAGCTCAAACCTTTCAGTGATAGCAGGGTTTTCATCATTTCTTCTTGCAAGAGGTGAGATCTCTACAGGGTACTCAGTGATGAAAGTCGGGTCAATCAGTTTCTCTTCAACAAATTCGTCAAAAAGTTCCCCTTGAAGCTGTCCAAGGTTCATACCAGGCTTGATAGTGATATTTTGAGAGCTTAAAAACTCTATGATTTTTTCTTTGTCGTGTACAATCTCTTCAGGTACACCGCCGATAGTACTGAGCGATTTAATGAGGGGAATCTCTTGGAAGTTTTCAAAATTTACTTCCAAATCACCATATGGAAGCAATACAGGGAGATTGAGATGCTCAAAAAGGTACTGGAAATATTCTTTTGTGATCTCTATAAGATCCTTATATGTTTTATATGCCCAATAGAACTCTATCGAAGTAAATTCAGGGTTATGTGTAGCATCCATCCCCTCATTTCTAAAGTTACGGTTGATCTCAAAAACAGCTTCAAAACCACCCACTATAAGACGTTTGAGGTAAAGCTCGGGAGCGATTCTTAAATATCTGTCAATTCCCAAAGCATTATGGTGTGTAACAAATGGTTTTGCATTTGCTCCACCTGCAATAGGGTGCATCATAGGTGTTTCAACTTCCAAGAATCCTTTGTCTTCGAAAAAACGTCTCGTAAGCGATATAACACGAGAGCGTATCTGAAATGTTTTTCTCACTTCTGAATTCATAATAAGATCAAGATATCTTTTTCTGTAACGGATCTCTTTGTCTGTAACACCATGAAACTTTTCCGGAAGAGGAGCAATCGCTTTTGTTAAAAGTTTTACATTATTGGCATGAAGTGAAAGCTCTCCCTTGCCGGTTACAAAAGGGTAGCCACTCACTTCTACTATATCACCGACCTCTATGTTCTTTTTAAAAATATTGTTATAAAAACCTTCAGGTAGATTGTCACGTGCAACATAGATTTGTAACATACCGCTTTCATCTTCTATCTTGATGAAGCTGGCTTTACCCATGATTCTAAAGAGTTTGATACGTCCACTCACTGTATAGTGGCGATTTTCATCACGTTTATCCTCTTTTTCTTCAATATCTGAGTTTACATTTAAGTATTTTTCTATTGTAGTATTTCTTTGAGAGTCATTGGAATAAGGGTTGATCCCCTCTTTTCTCAGAAGCTCTGCTTTTTCAATTCTTTGTTGTATAAATTTATTTTCAAAAGCCAATTATAGTTCCTTCATTTTATTGTTGTGTTTGACATTTTTTACAAACGCCATATATCTGCATAGAGTGATCACTCATCTTAAAACCGAGCTCATCTGCGATTTTGTGTTGTCTCTCTTCGATCTGCTCATCAACAAATTCTGTGATATTGCCACACTCTGTGCATATCATATGGTCATGGTGGTTTTTTGCACCAAGCTCATACTTTTTCCCTTGAGCACCAAATGAGAGAGATGTGACCATACTTGAGTCTTCTAAAAGAGCAAGTGTTCTATAAACTGTAGCGATACCTGTTTTAAGGTCAGGGTATTTCTCTTGAATGAGATGATGGAGGGACTCCGGAGTGAGGTGTTCATCTGAGTTATAGAGTGTTTCTAAAATCACTTCTCTTTGTATGGTAAATTTTAAATTATTCTTTTTAAGAAGTGATTTGAAATCGCTTAAAAGTTGTTTGTACTCAACTGTTCTGGCGTTAAAATCAGTCGTTATATCAGGCATGTTACTGACTCTCCTCTCGTGTGACATTTATCTCTTTTGTTATATCTGGCATACTTTGTTTGATCTTCTCTTTTGCTTCTTCAACTATCTTAAGTGTTGAGTTGTTGATAGTCTCATTGATCTGATTTTGCATAGCTGCAGCATTCTCGCTCATGGTTGTATTAAGCTCTGTGGATATCTCTACAGGGTCAAGCTTCATTATGTAGCCGCCTGTTTTGACAAGAATCGGGAATAAGATGCTATTATCCATACTTTCATCTATAGTTGTTCTGATCGCTTTGATATTATAGATCGCATAGGCAATAACCGCTGCGATTAAAAAGAACTTACCTGCACCAAATATGAAACCGAGTATTTTATCAACAGGTCCGAGTCCACTCATGGATGAGAGCTTTTTAAAACCAAAGCCTACAGCGATCATAAAAAACCAAAAGAGGGCTAATGTGGCTAAAAAACCTGTGAAGCTGATGGCAGCATTGCTCTCAAACTTAAATATAAGTTCACTTAGGTATTGCCCAACTTCATCTCCTACGCGTGAGGCGATAAAAATACCACCGATAATACCTATGAGCCCAAAGACCTCTTTAAAAAAACCGTTGATGATCCCCTTTAATCCTAAAAGTAGGATTATGATTGAAGCTACGATGTCGAAGTAATTAAATTCCATGTGCATTTTCCGAAAAAATTTGATTTTTACCATTCTGTTTTGCTTTGTATAAAGCTGTATCAGCTCTGGCTATGAGCGAGTCAGGGGTATCTGTATCAACTAAAAGAGTGCTCCCTGCGCTCATTGTTACATTGAGACTCTCATTTTTGTAGATCAGTTTGTTCTCGCTGACTATTTTGAGAAGTCTTTGGGTGATGCGAAGGCAGTCTTTCGTGTTGATACGGTTTAAAATCACAACAAACTCTTCACCGCCATACCTAAAGATCTTGTCTCCGTCTCTTAGAGTCTTTCGCATAATGTTAGCTATAAAAATTAGCACTTTGTCTCCTGCTATGTGCCCATATTTATCATTTATTTTTTTAAAATCATCAATATCTATAATAAGCAGGTGAAAGTTTTCAGGAGCAATTTTTTTGCTACAGATATCGTTAAGGTGGCTTGTAAGGGCACGTCTGTTAAAAACTTTAGTAAGTGAGTCAATGTTTGATTTGACTTCTAAAGTTTTTACCTGTTCTGTAAGCTGTGCAATAGTTCCGTTTGCTTTTTTTATCTCATCAAGCATTTGAGTGTGGATACTATCAAGTGTTTTTGCGATACTTGGAAGATCACTCTGTTTTTCGATACAGTGTTTGAGTGTCTGTTCATGTAAATAAGTAAGCTCTTCAAACTTCTCATTTGTATGTTCATATGAAAGTAAACTTGCCTTGGCAACATCTTTGTATGCATCTGAAAATACCAGTTTTGCATTGTGTATAGAAGTAACATCACTATGTTTGATACTTGAGATGATATTGGCAGATTCCCGTAAATAGTTAACAATCTGCTCTTTAGTTGTATCCTCATGCGCATCTACCTGTTCAAGTAAATTGTTACATATGCTATTTACAAGAGATCTTAAATCATCATTTTGCATGGTGTGACTTCCTAAAAAATATTTCGCTATTATACATATTTAAGCATAAAAAAAGCTTTTGCAGGTTTTAAATATAAGAAAGTGCTAGGAGATCTTTAAGATATTTATGCTTAATCAGAGCAGTTTTAGGTATATTTATGTAAAATTCTGAAAATTATATATATTAAGGTTTTATTATGAGTATTTGGAGTCCAACAAGTTGGAGAGAAAAACCAATTTTACAACAACCAACTTACCCCAACGAAGAAAAGCTCAAGAGTGTTCTTTCGGAGTTAAAAAACTATCCTCCACTTGTTTTTGCAGGAGAAGCCCGCACACTTAAAAATCAATTGGGTAATGTCGCGCAGGGGCGTGCATTTTTACTTCAGGGTGGAGATTGTGCTGAGAGTTTTAGTGAGTTTCATGCTGATAATATTCGTGATACCTTCAAAGCGCTTATGCAGATGGCTGTGGTGATGACCTATGCCGGAGGACTTCCGGTTGTTAAAGTTGGTCGTTTAGGCGGTCAGTTTGCAAAACCACGCTCAAGCAACACTGAAACTTTGGGTGATGTGACACTCGATTCGTACCGTGGAGATATCATCAACGGTGTTGAGTTTACAAAAGAAGCGCGCGTTCCTGATCCTGAGCGTATGATAAAAGCTTACAATCAGGCAGCTGCTACGCAAAATTTGCTTCGTGCATTTGCATCGGGAGGTTTGGCCGATCTACATCAGGTTCATAAATGGACACTCGATTTTGCACACCAAAGTGAAGTGAGTAAAAAATATGAGAAACTTGCAGAGGATATAGACAGATCATTGACTTTCATGGAAGCGTGTGGGGTGACCTCTAAAACATACAGAACTTTGCGTGAAACAGATTTTTATACTTCACATGAAGCATTACTTCTTCCGTATGAAGAAGCATTCACAAGAAAAGACTCTATCACAGGTGACTGGTATGATACATCTGCTCATATGCTATGGATAGGTGACAGAACACGTCAACTCGATGGTGCACATGTTGAGTTCTTACGCGGTGTAAAAAATCCTATCGGTGTAAAAGCAGGCCCAACGATGGATCCTGAAGATCTTGTAAGACTTGCGCAGACTTTAAACCCTGAAAATGAAGCCGGACGTCTCAATATTATCGTGAGAATGGGTGCAGATAAAGTGGGAGAGGGGATGCCAAAACTGATCCGCGCTATTGAACGTGAAGGTATGAAAGTTGTATGGTCGTGTGATCCGATGCACGGCAATACCATAAAATCTTCAAACAACTATAAAACACGTCCTGTCGATGCAATTCTTAGAGAAATGAAACAGTTCTTCCAAGTACATCGTGCTGAGGGAACGTTTGGCGGTGGTGTTCATCTTGAAATGACAGGTAAAAATGTAACAGAGTGCATAGGTGGAACATTTACCGTAACAGAAGAGGATCTGAGCTCACGTTATCATACACATTGTGATCCGCGTTTAAATGCAGACCAGGCTTTAGAGCTTGCATTTTTAATTGCAGACTCCTTAAAAGAAGCACAAAGATAGAGTTTAAAAAAACTCTATCTCATCTTCATCGCTACACTTTTCTTTAGGTAATAACAGCACTTTAAGCTGTGCAATACTGCTCATCAGAGTTTTATCAAGATAGTGGATATCTTCAACTTCTTGTGTGATAAATATGCCCATTCTCCAACTTTGCAGATCACTGATAATTGCCTTTAAATAAATAGAGATCATGTTTAGCATACTCTTGTCAATAGTTTCCAGAGCTGTTGTAGTGAGAAGATCTTTAAGTATTGTCAAAGTGTATGAAAGTTCATCAAATTCATACAGCATTTTTAAAACTTTTGCGTATTTTTCAAACAGGTTGGCAGACTCCAAAAGAGAGTTTTGAGTTATCTCTTTTTCTGCATCAATAGCATCTAAGGTATCTGATTCAAGTTCATCAAGTTCTTGGATAATTTCCATATCGAGATCTACTTCTAGAAGATAATCTTGTGCAGATGTTGTTTGGAGTGTATTTGAAACCAGAATATTTTTGGTATTGGTATGTTCCTTCTTATTCTCCTCTTTTGCACTGATATTAGAGGGTATTCGTATGTCTTTATAATACAATGCGACATACTCATCGATAATCTCATTGAAGTTATGATCCATCAGTAAAGCGATCTCTTCGATCATAGCCTCATCTAAAAGTGCTTTTTTATGCATAAAGGTCAACAGTGTATTTTTAAGATGAACACAGATCATAAAAATATCTGAGAGAGGAATATTTTTCTTTTTAAATAAAAGTAACATAACCCCTATAACCGGGCAGCTTCCAAGTTTATTTTCAGATTTAACTACGCTGATCGCAAATTCTAAAACTTTAGAAGCAAACTTCTCTTTGAAAAAAGTTACCTCAAAACCGTTTTTTCTCAGTGTCTGATTGACAATTTCATGATGCATCCATGAATCTAAGATTTTATCTTGATTGTTCTCAATCAGATCTATATTTTGCAAAATTGTATGAAACATGATTACAATCCATATAGGTAAATTTCCAGATAGTTTAACATAGAAAAATTAGATTGTTATTATAATTGGTGATAATTTTATTTTTTAAGCATTGATGAGTTCATTTTTTTCTTCAATATTTAATAACTCTTCCACTTTTAGCTCATAAAGCTCTTCGAGTTCTTCAAGCTCTTTGGCAAGTTTACTTATACCGATCTCTTCGTAACATAAAGGATCAGCCAGACAATTGTTTTTTTCTTCTATCTGTTGTTCGAGCTGATCGATTTGCAACGGAAGTTCTTCAAGTGCAATTTTTTCCTTATATGTCAGTTTCAGCGGTTTAGTTTTCTCCCGTTTGATCTCTTTTGGTTTGTTTAGACTCACCTCTTTTTGCATAGCTTCAAGCTCTTTGAGTTCACGTTCAAGCTCAAGGTATTCAGAGTATTGCCGGTACGATTCCTCAATAGTTTTATCCTCTTTAAATATAAAAAGTTTTTTAGCGATCTTATCTACAAAATATCTGTCGTGACTGACAATAATAACAGCACCGGCAAAATTTGTAAGCTGTTCTTCTAGGATATTGATAGTAGGGATGTCAAGATCATTTGTCGGTTCATCTAAGATGAGGATATCTACATCTTTTGTAAACAGTAAGGCAAGTGCTACACGGTTTTTTTCACCGCCGCTGAGGACACCGATCTTTTTATCTAAAAATTCACGTGGAAAAAGAAAGTTCTTGAGATAACCATAGACATGCAGGTCGCTTCCGCGTACATTGACCCTGTCACCTCCATGGGGACAAAATGTTTCTATAAGGTTTTTATCATCATCAAGCATCTCTCTGTGTTGGTCAAAATAACCTATTTTAAATTCTCCGCGTTTGATACTTCCTTTACTTGGTTCGATCCTCCCAAGAAGAGCTTTGAGAAGTGTCGATTTACCACTGCCGTTTGGTCCTACTATAGCGATGACATCTTTTTGAAGTATTCGTGTGGAAAAATCATGCAGCAGCTCTTTGTTTCCAAGTTGCAGAGCAAGATCTTTTACCTCAAAGAGCATTTTTTGCTTATTGACACTTTTATCTCGGTTAAAATGTTTTGCTTCACGCTGCAGCTCAACCGACATTTTGCGTATTTTAGCCGGATTTGTTTTGGCAGCTTCTCGAAGCTCCATCAAACGCTCTTTTCTCCCCTCGTTACGTTTGAGCCTCGCTCTGACACCACGTGCAAACCATTCATTTTCTCTTTTGAGAACTCCCAGAAGGTTTTCATGTTGTTTTTGCAGGGTTCTTAAATACTCCTCTTTTTGTGTCAGGTAGTTGTTATAGCCCCCTTTATACTCACGTAGTTTGCAATCTTCAACCTCTACACTTTTAGTCGCGATCTTGTCAATAAAATATCTGTCATGTGAGATAAATATGAGAGTGAACTTCTCTTTGAGTATCAACTCTTCAAGAAACTCAACCATATAAACATCAAGGTGGTTGGTCGGCTCATCAAGGAGTAAAATATCGGGTTTTTGCAAGAGGAGTGAGGCAAGGGCAACACGACGTTGCTCCCCTCCACTTAGAAGTGTTATGGGTTTATTTTCATACTGTTTTAGTTGAAAATTTTGAATGATGCGTTCTATTTTATCATCAAGATTCCAGGCATTATGATGCTCTATGTAGCGAGAGAGTTTCTCATACTCATCCAGAAGTGCCTTGTTTTCAAAATCATCGGCAAGCTTTAACGAGAGCTCGTTGTAACGTTGTTTTGCCAAGTTGAGCTCTTCAAGACCGGCCTCTACGGCTTCCCTTACAGTATCACCCTCTTTAAACTCGGGTCTTTGCGCAAGCATCTTGATCTCCAGATTTTGGCGTACGATACGCTCTCCGGCATCCGCCATAAGTGTTCCGTTGAGTATTTTCATAAGTGTTGATTTGCCACTGCCGTTTTTACCGATAATAACGATACGTTCACCTTCATCGACATGAAAATCAACCTCTGTCAGGATTTGTTGTGCGGAGTAGTGCTTAGATATTTTTTGTAAATCTATGAGTGCCATCTATTGTTTTCTTTCTTGTGTATCTTCCAAACAAAGCTCTTTTGCCGTGTACCAATCAGCAATGCCCTGATCGTTGTATTGGTACTCCCTTTGTTGAGGAGGTATTACACTGTTGCGTAATTTTGAACGAATTATACCAACAATTATAAAAGAAAGTATCAATGCGAAAAAGGCTATAAAATAATCATACACAAACCATATGATCAAGCTTACTGCGTATGATGAAAATTGTAAGAATATTCTCAGTAACAATGCGATCGTTTTACATTTTTTGGAGTAGAGTTTTGGAGTAGGTTCTATGAGATCTATGTAATCATTTTGCATTTTTATGCCTTGTATCCCTTTTGTATCGCTGTGAAAATTATATCTAATCATACACATGAATACTTTAAATATCTTGATAACAGTGGATATAATATAGAAGCAACTAAGAAAAGCTTAGTCTATGTGACTCATATTTATTGATGTGACTTGTAACTATTAACCTTTTTTTGTTATACTTACAAAAATTATTTTAAAAGGATATGAAAATGGCAAAACATCAATTTCAAACAGAAGCAAATCAAATACTAAACTTAATGATTCACTCACTTTATTCAAACAAAGAGATTTTTCTACGTGAGTTGGTCTCTAACGCTTCTGACGCACTTGATAAACTTAACTTGTTGGTTTTAACTGATGAAAAATATAAAGATATAAATTTTAATCCACGTATAGATATAAAAATAGATAAAGATGCAAAAACACTGACAATAGCCGATAGCGGTATAGGTATGAACGAAGAAGATCTTATGAACAACCTTGGTACTATCGCAAAAAGTGGTACAAAAGCATTTTTAGAAAACTTAACAGGCGATCAAAAAGAGGACTCTAACCTTATCGGTCAGTTTGGTGTCGGTTTTTATGCTTGTTTTATGGTTGCAAAGAAAGTGGAAGTAACAACAAAAAAAGCGGGGGAAGAAAAAGCATACAAATGGGTAAGTAACGGTGATGGTGAATTTGAGATACAAGAGACAACTAAAGATGCACACGGTACGGAGATTGTACTTTATTTGAATGATGATGAAGATGAATTTTTAGAAACTCATCGCATAGAAGCTGTTATTAAAAAATACTCTAATCATATACCGTTTCCTATCTTTATGGATAAAGAGAAGTTTATACCAGCTGTAACGGATGATGAGGGCAAAGAGACAGAGCCTTCTCGTACAGAGATTGAAAATGTTCAAATCAACAGTGCAAATGCTTTGTGGACACTGCCAAAAACGGAGATAAAAGATGAAGATTATAAAGCCTTTTATGAGACCATAGCACACTCAAACGAAGAACCTTTAACATGGATGCACCACAAAGCAGAGGGAGCGATAGAATATACGACACTTTTTTATATCCCAAGCAAGGCACCTATGGATATCTACAGAGTAGATTATCAGCCTGGGATTAAGCTCTATATCAACCGTGTGTTCATCACAGATGATGAGAAAGAGTTGATGCCGACATATTTGAGGTTTTTACGTGGTGTGATTGATTCTAAAGATCTTCCTTTAAATGTTTCTCGTGAGATTTTGCAGTCAAATGCCGTGATGGCAAAGATCAAAAATGCTTCTGTGAAAAAAGTACTCTCAGAGCTTGCAAAAATGTCTAAAAAAGATAAAGAAAAATATGACAAATTTTTTGCAGAGTTTGGAAATGTTCTCAAAGAGGGGCTTTACAGTGATTTTGCAAATCGCGAGAAGATACTTGAACTTATGCAGTTCAATACACTCAACTCAGACGAAAAAGTGATGATAGAGGATTTTGTTAAAAATGTAGATGAAGAGAAGAAAGAGATCTATTATATCGCTGCAAAGGGGTCTGTATCTCAGCTAAAAAATGCACCCTCACTTGATAGATTTAAAGCAAAAGGGATCGATGTACTGATTTTAAATGAAGAGGTAGATACAATCATATTCCCAATGGTTACAGAATATAAAGAGTATAAACTTGTTTCTGTAGATGATGCGAAATTTGAACTCGATGAAGAGGAGAAAAAGGCTCAAGAGGAAGTAGCCAAGTCTTATGAAGGTTTAGTAAAAGAGTTTAAAGATATCCTTGGTGAGAAAGTAAAAAGTGTTGAGACAACTTCTGATCTTGTGGAGTCACCTGTTAAGCTCAAAGAGGATAAAGAAGATCCGGCATATATGATGGCTCAAATGATGAAACAGATGGGGCAACAAACAGATGCACCGGAACCTGCACCGATTTTACAGATAAATCCTAATCATGAGCTTTTGAAAAAGCTTAAAGATTCTGCAGATCAAAATCTTATAGAAGATGCAGCATATGTTCTCTTTGATCAAGCAAAGCTGTTTGAAGGAAAAGAACTTGATGATACTGCTGAGTTTATCTCAAGACTCAACAGAATTATGAGCAAAGCAGTATAAATTTTTATTATTATGGGTGCTTAGGTAGCACTCATACATAATCTCTCTCAATAAATGAAAAAATAGTGTAAAATATCACAAAATTATGATATTTTATCCTCATGTTTACAAAGTATCTGACAAATAATGAATTATCAAAAGAAAAAAAGATTCAAAACTTTTTGGAAAAAGCAAAAGTAGTATGCAAAAAACTCTCTAGCAAAGAGTTGCAACACCTGCATATATATAACTATAACTATACTGTTGATGTTGCGGTCAATGAACTGGGTCTTGATGAGGAACTTATCTATCAACTCATAGATGATTATGTGGTACAAATCATTAAATCCAAAGCACAGTTTATGGAGTATATAAAAGATCTGGAAGATGCAGGGCAAAAAGATCTGCCCGGAGATTATAAACTCTTAAGAGAATTAGCCCACAAAAATCTTGGTGTTGCTAAAAATCTCCGTATTTTAGATGCCCAAAAACTCTTAACTGAGCTTCTGAGTAAAGATGATCTTAAGTATCTTATGTTGTGTTTGGATGTCTTGGAAGCGTGCGCCGTAAAACTTAGCCCTGAGTGTGCATATGAGACGATGCAACTTATAAATATAAAAAATAATATTTAAAAAAATCTATCTCTCTCTCATAGATTTTGCAACATGCTCTAACTTGTTTTTCGGTTTTTTAATGATCTCTTGTTTCTTATCAAGAGGCAGGGCAAAGGCGAGTAAAATAAAAACAAATGAAAAAACTATGCCTCCAAGTACACTCAGAAAAAGTTTGAGCTTAAAATCATCCATATTTTACCTATTGCCTTTTTTTAGATTTATTATAACATGTTAAAATACTTTATGCATAAAATCATATATTTTTTACTTCTACAGCTTTTTATATCTACTATGCTCAGCGCAAAAGAGCCCACTTTGGTGACCCTTAATGCGGTACTCTCCAATGGGGTGCAGAAGTTTACTCTTGGCAATTATAGTTTTTACTCTCGACCCTATGGCATTTTAACTTTGCAAAACTTATATGAAAATGCCTCACTCAATAAAGGTTGTAAAAAAACTTTGGAAAATTTTTATACAAAGAACCCGTTATTGGAACATTTTTCTTCTGAGTATTTAAAAATAAAGCAGTTATACCATATGGAATTTAAAGGTGATAGATCTGTACTCTATGTAAAAGGGGAGAAGTCATTGGCAGAACTTTTACTTGAAAAAGGTTTAGCTGTTGTTAAACCGCTGTTTCATGATGATGAATTTATTTATGCATACAATAAAGCACAACTTAATGCGAAGATGGCTAAAAAAGGTATTTGGAAGGAGAGTGCAATAGTACAATGTATCAATGCACTTTACAAGGAATAGCCCAAGTGAAAAAAATCTTTTATAACGGTATCTTAGTTAGTTTGCTCAGTATTGTTTTAAACTTTAGTTTCAAAGTGCTTGCGGCAAGTGTCATTGATAAGGCGACGTTGACACTTTATTTTACTGCTATAGATATATTTACCCTGACACTTTTGGTTTTGGTCGGTTTTCGCTCATCTATGGTTGTAGCCTTTGCCCAAATGAAGAATGCTTTAATGATCATCAATGTATTTCGAGGTGTACTTGTTGTCATTATATTAGCCGTATGGGCGTTTGTCATACCTTTTTTAAAACATAAAATAGGGGTTGATGTACATTACTGGTATTTGGTCGCTACGGTATTGGGGCTTGCATCGAGTCTTTACTTCTCAAATATCATCGCAATGTACAGGCTTTATACGGTGATCAACTATGTGACTGTGCTTGAGCCGTTATTTGTGCTTATGTGGTTTGTCATAGCCTACTATATGTTTCACATTGAAGGGACACAGCCTCTTTTTATCGCAACGATTATGAGTTCTTTTTTGGTTAGTTTATTTATATATGTGATGAAAAGGGAGCATTATAAGGCAGTATCATTAAAACAGCCCGTATTTGATGAGAAAGCATTGAAGTTTATTAAAAACTCTGTTATCTCAACGATAGAGTTTGGCTCAGGAATAGTGTTGCTGTATATGGTTGTTCTTTTGATGATGAAGTATTTTACCGTTGATGAACTTGGTGATTTTCAGGTTGTAAGCAAGCCGATATTTTCCTATATGGTCATGCTTTTTGTTTTTCCGATTTTTAGGTTTATATTGCCCGAACTCTCAAAACTTGTCAATGAAAAAAATATTCAAGAGATAGAGAAAATTAAAAAATGGATATACAAGTATGCCTTTGGGGTGAGTGCTGCTTTTGTTGCGCTCTCTTTGCTGTATGCCGATGAGATTGTTGCACTTTTGTTTCCACCTGAGTATGCAGATGCCTCTTTGATGATCAAGCACCTCTCATTTTTCTTTGTGTTTCTCATTATAAATGCGTATCAGGTTGCTTTCATTAAAGCAAGTGGCGCTTTTTTAACGGCACTTTTTATACGCTTGTTGGGAGTTGTATCTTTGGTAAGTATTTTTTATATCATCTATTTGTTCATCTCACAAAGTATTATATCTGTCATTATAGCTTTGGTGTCAAGTTATGTGGTGATGTTTATGGTATCGTTTGTAGTAGAGAGAAAGATATATAAAGAGTTGAAAAACTCTTTATAGTGTTAGTCATTTTTATGGGTCATATATACCCAAAATTCCTTATGCGAATAGCCTTTATTTAAGAAGTAAAGTTGTAGTATGGCGACTCTGTAAAGAGTGATTAACATTTTTGCATAAGGGATAAAAAGACTCAAACTTACAAGAAGAGACTGTTGTTTGTCCCCTTTAGATTCTATCATCTCCTGCATGCCGATGTTTTTACTCAAATATATACCAAAAAGTATAGAAAAAAGAAAATTCAGCACAAGCCCGAAGATCATATAAGCTGCAAAATCCTGTTCGTACATTCCTGCAATCATAACTTATGAAATCCTTTACTATATTTTAGAGTATTTTATCAAAATCTAACTTGCAGATTTTTTACTCATATGTTTTAATTTTTTTCTCTGTAAAAAATGTTCCAAACGGTACTAAAGAGGCTGCAAAGAAAAGAGCATTCTCTTTATGTGACCATTCTGCCTGTCTCCAAGCAAGTACGAGGAGCATACAAAAGAGTATAAACAATACTCCATGTGTCATACCAACGATCTTTACCGCCATAGGATAGTCAAATATATACTTTAGAGGCATCGCTATAAATAGCAATATAAGGTAGGAATAACCTTCGATTGTTCCGATTTGTCTAAATTTTTTTATGCTGTCTTGTACCATAGTTTTTCTCTTTCTTGAAAAATTTTTGAAATTCTATCACTTCTTTTCATAATAGATGTTAAACAGTTTTGTTTAATCTATTTTATGCTCTGTAATTTAAAGTTTTGTATAATCAAAAAGTAACATTTGAATTCGTTTTGCAAATATATAAATGCGTTAAAAACTCTTTTAAACATGTTTATACTATACTGCATGACAAATATAAAAAAAAGGTAGATTTATGGAAACTAACCTTATAGCAGAGGGCTTTAAGTTTATGGCTCTAGGGATGGGAACGGTTTTTCTTTTTCTCATAATACTGATAGTGTGTATGAATGCGATGTCAGCTATTTTACATAAGTATTTTCCAGAACCGCAACCCGGGGTAACTCCGGATGTGGATTCTAAACAAGATAACAAAAAAATTGTCGCAGCCATTACAGCAGCGATAGCTCATCATAGACAAGCTTAAGGATTAATATGGCTAAAAAATTTATAGATATAATGGACACAACTTTTAGAGATGGCTTCCAGTCGGTGTTTGGTGGTCGTGTACTGATGGATGATTTTTTTCCTGCAGTTGAGGCTGCCAAGGAAGCGGGTATTACCCACTTTGAATTTGGTGGTGGTGCAAGATTTCAATCACTTTACTTTTACTTGAATGAAGATGCCTTTGAGATGATGGACAGATTCCGTGAGATCGTAGGGCCTGATGCAAATCTTCAGACACTTGCTCGTGGTGTAAACACTGTTATGCTTGATACCGGCTCAAAAGAGTTGATTGATCTTCATGCGAAAATGTTTAAAAAACATGGTACAACGACTATCCGTAACTTCGATGCTTTAAACGATATAGAAAATTTAAAATATTCAGGCGAACGTATCTCTCACCATGGTTTAAAACATGAGATAGTTGTCACTATGATGGATCTTCCACCTGGATGTACAGGTGCTCATGATGTAGAGTTTTATGAAAAAACACTTCGTGATATTTTAGATAGCGGTATTCCTTATAACAGTATCTGTTTTAAAGATGCATCCGGGACATCAAGCCCTAAGAAAGTGTATGAAACCATTAAAATGGCTCGTACTTTGGTGCCAGAGGGTACACACCTGCGTTTACATACACATGAGACAGCCGGTGTTTCCGTGGCGGCATATATGGCAGCGCTTGATGCAGGTATAGATGGTATAGATATGGCAGCAGCCCCTGTAAGCGGTGGTACTTCCCAACCGGATATACTAACGATGCTTCATGCAACAAAAGGTATGGATTATGATCTTGGTGGCTTGGAGATTGAGAAAATTCTTACATATGAAAAAGAGGTGCAGGCAGCTTTAGATGACTATTTTATGCCACCTGAGGCGACTATGGTTTCTCCTCTTATTCCGTTTTCACCTATGCCGGGTGGCGCACTTACTGCCAATACTCAAATGATGCGTGATAACAATATCTTAGAGAGATTTCCCGATGTTATTGACGCTATGCGTGAGGTTGTTGAAAAAGGTGGATACGGTACATCTGTAACACCGGTTTCTCAGTTTTATTTCCAGCAGGCACTCAACAATGTTATGCAGGGACCGTGGAAAGCTATTGCTCCGGGTTATGGAAAAATGGTGCTTGGTTATTTTGGAAAAACTCCTGTAGCTCCGGATCCTGAGGTTGTAAAGATCGCTTCTGAGAAGCTAGGACTGGAGCCGACAAGCGAAAAAGCACTTGACCTTGCTGATGCTGATGAGACGAAATCTTTAGCTCATTGGACGAAGAAACTCGAAGAAGAAGGTATTGAGACAACAGAGGAAAATATTTTTATTGCAGCGGCTTGTCAGGAAAAAGGTATCACTTTCTTAAAAGGTGAGGCAGAGGTAAATGTACGTAAAAAATCAGAAATGCAAAAAGAAGGAAGTTCAAATATGGGTAGCGGAAATTATACAGTAGTAGTAGATGGTCAAAAATTTAGTGTTCAAGTGGCAGAGGGTGATGCAGATATTCAAGTAACGGCAGTAAATGGTGAGAGTACGGAGACCTCCGCTCCAGCGTCTGCGGCAAGCGGTGATGATATCTCTATAAAAGCTCTTTTACCGGGTAATGTTTGGAAGCTGGTTGCAAACCCGGGTCAAAGTGTACAAGAGGGTGACGTTATCATGATTTTAGAGTCTATGAAAATGGAGATAGATGTTGTAGCACCAAGGGGTGGTGTGGTTAAATCTATCAATGTTGCAACTAACGACAAGGTAGTAGAAGGTCAAGTTGTAGCAGTACTAGGATAAGCTTATGAAAATTTTTGTATTAAAATTATTAGCGCTTATACTTTTTGGCTTTGCTACTTTGCATGCAAGCGCTGAAGTACACCACACAGAAGCGACAGAAGCTCTTGCAACACATAAAGAGGAAAGTTATCAAACAAAACCTCTTAGCGAGATGATTGGTGGATTTTTAAAATCTACAGGGGTCAGTGCCTTGATCAATCCAGACCCTGATGAGTTAAATGCTCAGGGTGAACAAATGAGCGAATTTCATAAGTCATGGGGTCGTGTGATCATGATTCTTCTGACTTTTTTCCTATTTTGGTTGGCTATTAGAAAAGGGTTTGAACCCCTTTTACTGCTCCCTATCGCCTTTGGTGGACTTTTAGCCAATATTCCTGTTGCAGGAATTGCTGGAGAGCACGGTTTTTTAGGTGTTATTTACAATATGGGTCTCTCAAATGAACTCTTTCCTATTTTAATATTTATGGGTGTTGGAGCGATGACAGATTTTGGTCCGCTTCTCTCAAATCCTAAAACGGCACTTCTTGGTGGAGCTGCACAGTTTGGTATTTTTGGAACACTTGTTGGAGCTGTAGCATTATCCCAAATGGGCTTTGTTGACTTTACACTCCAACAGGCAAGTGCTATCTCTATTATTGGTGGAGCGGATGGACCGACATCTATTTTTATTGCTACAAAACTTGCACCTGAACTTTTAGGAGCGATTGCCGTTGCTTCATACAGTTACATGGCTATGGTGCCGATTATTCAACCTCCGATTATGAAAGCCTTAACTACTGATGCAGAGCGTAAGATTAAAATGACTACACTTCGTCATGTGTCTCGTTTAGAGAAGTTGATCTTCCCGATCATGGTTCTTGTGTTGGCTATTTTGGTTCTTCCGGAATCAACACCGCTTATCGGTGCATTTATGTTTGGTAACTTCTTAAAAGAGAGTGGTGTTGTTGAGCGTTTAAATGATACACTTCAAAATGCACTTATCAATATCGTTA
>JALWLL010000013.1 GCA_026996295.1 Sulfurimonas sp. | reverse complement strand
TTCTCACCAATAACCCCGATAAAGTCAGTGCTATCAGCGATGTAGAGATAGTAGAGCGGATCCCTATCGTTATGAAATCAAATAAATACAATGAAGAGTATTTAGATGTTAAAAAAGATCAGATGGGACACTTACTCTAAGTTTTACTCATCAAACATGGAGTCACTCATGGCAAAAACCCGTCTCTGACATAAACTGAGAACTTTAAGAAGTTCCTGACTTGGCACTTTTAACTCCTCATAGTAAAGCTTTGCTTTATCAAGAGAAAGAGGATCCAAGCCACCTTCACTACTTCCAAAAACCTTGGGAAAAAAACCTTTTTTCTTATTGACAAATACAAGTTCATATATTTTGGAATACTCCTTATGCCACTGTGTGTGCAATCTATCCAGACTTTCATAAAAGTGTGAACCCAGAATCTTTTCAATATTGTTCTCTCGTCCATACAGCCATCTTCCAAATTCACACTGTGTTTTGGATATACACATCGGCTCCTCTACATGCTTACCATTTAAAAAATCCTGCAGATTATCCATCTGAGATTCATGAAATTTTTTTACTTTTTGCATTGTTTCTATTGTTTTAATTTTATTCATAACACCATGACTTAAATAATTTTTTTAATATTATTACATAAGTTTGCAAAAAAAAGTATATAATACATCAACTATTTAATTATAAGGAAATGTAATGAAACATCCTACACCGATTGATAACGAAATTAAACTTAGTAATAAACGCTATATTGTCTCAAAGACCGATGCCAAGGGTATTATAGAGTATGGAAATGATTACTTTGTAGAGATCTCCGGTTACTCTGAAGCAGAGCTGGTCGGTCAGCCTCACTCCATAGTAAGACACCCAGATATGCCAAAAATTGTTTTTAAAATGATGTGGGACAGAATCTCTCAAGGCAAAAATATTATGGCAGTGGTCAAAAACCTTGCAAAGGATGGAAGCTACTACTGGGTAGTTACAGAGTTTGAGCCTAAAATAGATCCTATCACAAATGAGATCGTCTCCCATACCGCTTTTAGAAGAGCAGCCCCTCAAGAAGCAATAGATACTATGACTCCGATCTATAAAAAACTTCTAGAGATCGAAGAAAAAGGCGGCATGGAAGCAAGTGAAAAATATTTACGGGGATTTTTGGAAGAGAGACATACAACTTACGATGAATTTGTCAATGACCTTATTGGAAACAAAGGACTCTTTAAACTCTTTTTTACCGCAATGAAAAAAATCTTTTCCTAATTTAATACGTTTTAAGATAAAATATCCTTACAAAAAGGATATTTTAGTGGATTTAAAAGCGACACTCGCAAAAGACAACATACAAGTACCGGAAAACTTTTTTTATAATGTTCAAAAATACAAAGAACATCTTTTTAAGTGGAATAAGATCCATAACCTGACAGGTGCAAAAGATGAAAAGACTATAGACAGTTTTATTTATGACGCTGTTTTTCCCGTAAGCTTCTTGCCTGCGTATAAAAATCTTTTAGATATAGGAACGGGAGCCGGCTTTCCGGGTATGATACTGGCATTTGCACTTCCACATACTCAAGTGACCCTGGTTGAACCTCTTATGAAGCGTGCGAGCTTTTTGCAGTTCATCAAAGCTGATCTTGCTCTTGAGAATGTCACAGTGGTAAAAAAAAGAGTTGAAGAGATGACGCCTCAGGTTTTTGAGCTTATCACATCACGGGCAGTGACAGATACGGCGATGCTTTTAAAGTTGAGTAAAAACTTCCGCGATGCAAACTCCAAATTGCTTTTTTACAAGGGTGAAAACGTTTTTCAGGAGATCGATGAGAGTATGCCACATAAAATTATTCAGACAAACAACAGACATTATCTACTTCTAGGAGACTAAGATGCTAAAATATTTGCTCGTTATCGGGGTTATTGCCTTTGTGTACTATTTTTTTATAAAGAAAAAACCGATACAAACTACAACACGCACTCAAGAAACGACAACACAAAGTGATGAGATGGTGCAGTGCCAAACATGTGAGGTGTATTGTGAGATCAGTGAGGCAATTCTCAGCAACGGAAAATACTATTGTTCCCAAGAGTGTTTAAAGAGTGCCAAATGATCATCTTTGGTCACCGCTTTCTTGCAAGCGAAAATTTTTACCATATACCAAATATAGAAGCCTTGGAGAATACGCCACCCTCTTCTAGTATTTTTTTGCCTTTTGAAGAGGAGAGTTTGGATATCATTGAGCATCTAAGAAACAACGATATACCCTTTATTCTACAGGTAAACACAATCACCGAGATCATCTATGCTTCCTCTCTTGGAAGTTCATGTATCGTGGTCTCTAAAGAGTTAAGTAAAACTGCCCAAAATATCGCAAACAATTACCTTTTTGATGCAAAAATATTAGTTATGATCGAAGATGAAAGCGAGATAGAGGAGATGGCACTTTTAGGGGTTGACGGGGTACTCTTTAGTAACGCCATCATAAAAGTAAACTCTTAGACCACCACTCTTTGCAGGTGGGGCTTGAGTGCTGTGAGCACCTCATAACTTATCGTAGCGGCTGACTTTGCAACTTCACGGGCATCATCAAAAATAAGTAACTCTTCATCCTCACTCACAAAAGAGCTGTTATCCATAGATATACGTCCGATAAGCTCTTTTCCCTCTGGGGTAACATAGTTGTTGGAGCATATCCGCAAAAAACCATCGGCATAACCAAAGTCGTAGTTACTTACTTGCATTTTTTTCACTGACTCAAATGTTGCTCCATACCCTACACACTCACCCTCATGAAGTGCTCTTGAAGAGATTTTTTGTGCATACAGGGACAAAACAGGTTGCAAACCCTGCATACCCAAAGCTTTTGGAAGCTCTAAACAACCATACGCCCCTATACCCACACGCGCCATATCTTCACTGAAATTGTGTGTTCTAAAAAGAGCCGCTGAGTTTGCAGAGTGAAATCTCAGCTCTGAGAAACCAAACTTTTTTGAGAGCTCTTTTGAGCGCTCTTTGATCTGTTTAAAGTTCTCATTTTGCCAAAACCATTCACTGCTAAGCTCATCTGCACTTCTGTGGTGGGTAAAGACTGCTTCAAGATGCAAGCCTGCTTTATCAATCGCTGCAAACGCACCCTGAAGCTCACTCATGCTTATGCCGTTACGGTGCATTCCCGTATCTACCTTTAGCTCTACCCTGCTGCCTTTTGCAAACGAGGCGATACTCTGTATATCGTTGATGGTATATCGTATCGTTTCACTTGGCTTTTTCGGTGTATCGGCCAAAACCAAGATATACGCGAACATATCTTTGAGAAGTTGTGCTTCTGCATCTGTTCGAACCACCACCTTGCTGATGCCATATTCCTGTGCCATGAGGGCTATCTCATGAAGACCGTGTCCGTATGCATTGTCTTTTAAAACAAGTGCTATTTTATCTACACTTTTGGTATGCTTTGCGATAATGTCAAGATTGTTAAAAAAATTGTTTCTTTTTAGAGTTATATAAGCCATAAATGAAATTATACCCGAGGTTGTTTAAATGAGAAGATTGGTTGGAGAGTTTCAAGAGCAAAGTTTTACACAAATTATTTTTCCTCACAAAGACAGTGACTGGTCTGCCTATCTTCAAGAAGCACAGCAGTGTTTTATCCATATTATCAACGCAATTATAAAGTATCAACCCTGCTTAGTCGTGTGCCACAACATAGCCGATGTACAAAAACACTTCCAAAGCAATGCAAATCTTTTTTTTGTGCAGTACCAAACAGATGACACCTGGGCACGAGACTGCTGCGCTTTATCGGTTGAAAATAACAACACAGTAGAACTCCTCGATTTTACCTTTAACGGCTGGGGTGAAAAGTTTGAAGCTTCCAAAGACAATGCGATGAATCAGGCACTTGCACACCACTATAGTGCGCCAATGAGAAGTGTCGATTTTATTTTAGAGGGTGGTGGTATTGAGAGCAATGCAGAGGGGCTGCTGCTGTGTACTTCTGAGTGTATGCTCAATCCAAACAGAAACCATACTCTCTCCCGCAAACAGATCACGCAAAGACTTACAAGCTATTTTGGTGTTCATGAAGTTCTTTATCTGCATCACGGATACCTTGCCGGCGATGATACAGATTCTCACATAGACACCTTGGCTCGATTTATAAACAAAGATACCATCATGTATGTTCAGTGCAAAGACCAAAACGACGAGCACTTCCAAGAGTTGCAAAGGATGCAAAAGGAGCTTGAAAATTTTGCAAACACACACAAACTGCAACTTATACCTTTGCCGATGTGCTCGGCTGTTTATTTTCAAGGGGAACGACTGCCCGCAACCTATGCAAACTTTTTGTTTCTCAACGGTGCGGTGTTAGTTCCCCTCTATAACATCAAAGAGGATAAAGAGGCACTCAGGATTTTTGAAGAGACCTTTAAAGATCGGGATGTCGTTGCCATCGACTGCTCAACGCTCATCAAACAACACGGTTCACTTCACTGCGTCACGATGAACTTTGCAAAGGGTGTTGAGATTATTTAGAAAGTTCGGACCTTGTTGCGTTTGCATCTTGAACTTCCAAGATCGCCATGCCACTCATGATAAGGTACGTTGCCAAACCAAAACCCGCTGCTATGAATATGATACGTTTTATTTTTTCGATTGTTGTCATGGCGAAATTCTAGCAAAAAAACTGATATTTTTATACATTCTACATTTCTCCTCGCCCTTCTAGACTCAAATTAATATGTTATTAATATTTATTTTGCATTAATTATATAATATTATTTATTAAGGCTGGTTATATGAAAAACATCATTCCCCTATCTCTCATAACTGTTGCATCCTTATATGCTTCAGAAGTTACATTACCTGATGTTAATGTTGAAGCTACAACCATTACAGAAGTGAGTCAAAATGCTCAGGTCTCTGCTGACTTGGCACAGGCGCTCAGCCAAAGCAGCCCAAGTGTCGATATGAATCGCCGCAGCGGTATTGCCAACGATATCCTTATCCGCGGACAAAAAAGAGACAATATATCGGTAGAAGTGGATGGCACAAAAGTCTATGGCGCATGTCCAAACAGAATGGATCCACCCGTTTCACACATCTTGAGTAACCAAATTGACTCTGTTGAAATCATAGAAGGTCCTTATGATGTAACTACATTTGGAACAATGAGCGGCGGTGTAAAGATCACAACAAAACAACCTACAAAAGAGCTTCACGGCGAAGTTAATTTTGGTCTTGGAAGCTGGAACTATCGTAAGGTTGGTGCTACTGCCAGTGGTGGTAATGACAAGGTTCGCGTACTTGTAAGCGGTTCGAGTGAATCTAGTGATCAGTACAGAGATGGTGATGGCAGATCTATTGCTCAACAGATCCGTGAGTATGCAACCGGTACTACGGTAGCAGGAACAATGTACAAAACCGAGTATCAGGATATGAAAGCATACCAAAAAAATTCTCTTATGAGTAAAGCTTTTGTGAACATAGCCAAAGATCAGGAACTACGCTTAAGTTATACGGCAAACAGAAGTACCAATGTTCTTTATGGTAACTCCAAAATGGATGCACTGTATGATGACTCAAATATCTACAGTGTTGCATACAATATCGACAATCTAAGCAACACATACAAAAACCTCAACCTGCAATATTATGCATCAGATGTTGATCACCCAATGAGCACAAAGTACAGACTCTCATCCAATAACCCTGCAATGGACAACACAAATCATCTTAAAACAAAGATGATAGGGGTAAAACTTAAAAACAGTTTTGATCTCTCAGACTATAAGCTCTTAATCGGTCTTGACACAAGCAAAAGAACATGGGACGGTAACTACTATAACAGTACAACCAAACTCCCTCTTGCTGCGGGTGATTCAAAAAGTATAGACAATGCTGTCACAATCAACAAAGCGATTTTCGCAAAACTTGAGAGATCCTATGGTGATCTTAGTTTCTCTTTAGGTGCAAGATATGATATGACAAATATTGATAATGGCGGCACTTTAGACTCCAATGACTATAGCGGTTTAAGCGCCAACCTCGTTACAAACTATGCACTCTCCAAGCTAAGTACTCTTTTTGTAGGCTTTGGACAGGCGGTTCGTGTGCCTGATGCGAGGGAACTTTATTTTGTAAGTTCAAATGCTACACTTATCGGTACACCTTCGCTTGATCAAACAACAAATCAGGAAGTTGATCTTGGATACAGACTCGAGAGTGAAAACCTTTCATTGAAACTCAAAACTTTTTACTCAAAACTCACAAACTATATCTACTACAACTCTTCTTTAGTGAGTAATAAGTTTACAAATATCGATGCAAAAGTGTACGGAGCAGAACTGAGTGCTTCTTTTTTTGCCACCGATGAGTTAAGTATCGATGGTTCCCTCTCTTATAAAAAAGGTGAGAAAGATGAAGCGCTTGCAGGGCAAACAGACAAAGATCTCGCAGATATAGCACCTTTGAGAACCACTGTAGCAGCAAATTATGAGTATATGCCAAACTCTCTTGCTAGTATAGAGGTGATAAACTCTCAAAAATGGAGTAGCTATGATGCAGACAACGGGGAGCAAGAGCTTGACGGATGGAGTGTTGTTAACCTAAAACTCAAACATGAAGTGGATAAAAATCTAAATTTTACTATAGGTATCAACAACCTCTTTGATGAGACATATGCTCTTTCAAACACATACTATGACCTCACTCTCATCACGTCAGGAACAGATGAGGTGATGCTTATGAATGAACCGGGAAGATATGTTTACACAAACATGACGCTTAAATTCTAAACAAAGGTATTAAAGCCCTTTTTTAGTCCAATGAAGATAGAATCTTCCTCATGATTAACAGAGTAAAAACAAAACAGATTTTCGTTGGTGATGTTGCAGTGGGTGGTGATGCACCCATTAGCACGCAGTCTATGACCTATTCCAACACACATGATGTCATATCGACGGTTGAGCAGATCAAAAGACTGCATTTTGCCGGATGTGACATAGTGCGTGTTGCAGTTCCTGATATGGAAGATGCTTTAGCACTTAAGAGTATTAAAGAGCAGATCGAACTTCCCCTCGTTGCCGACATACACTTCAACCACAAACTTGCACTTATCGCTGCTGAAGTAGTTGACTGTATCCGTATAAATCCCGGCAATATCGGAAGTAAAGAGAAAGTTGCCGAAGTTGTCAAGGCATGTCAGGCTCGCAATATCCCCATACGCATCGGGGTAAATGCGGGGAGCTTGGAAAAAGAGTTTTTAAACAAGTATGGACAAACTGCCGAGGGTATGGTTGCTTCTGCGGAGTACAACATAAAATATCTGGAAGATTTGGGTTTTGACGATATCAAAATAAGCCTCAAAGCAAGTGATGTACAAAGAACAGTAGATGCCTACAGAATGTTACGTCCAAAAAACAACTACCCGTTCCATCTTGGTGTTACAGAAGCGGGAACCCTCTTTCATGCAACGGTCAAAAGCTCCATCGGACTCGGTGCACTTCTTCTTGATGGTATCGGCGATACAATGCGGGTGAGCATTACGGGTGAGCTTGAAGAGGAGATCAATGTAGCGCGTGCCATTTTAAAAGATTCCGGAGCGATGCCTGATGGGCTCAACATCATCTCATGCCCCACTTGCGGACGTATTGAAGCTGATCTTGTGAGTGCCGTAAGTGAGATAGAAAAAAGAACCGCACACATAAAAACTCCGCTCAATGTCTCGGTGATGGGGTGCGTAGTCAACGCCATCGGTGAAGCTGCCCACGCAGATGTTGCCATAGCATACGGGAAAGGAAAGGGGCTTGTGATGGTCAAAGGGGAAGTGATCGCCAACCTTGATGAGGATGCACTTGTGGACAAGTTTGTCGATGAGGTGGAAAAAATGGCAAGTGAGCATAAGTGATGCAAGAAAATCTCTATAACCTAGCGTTTGAACGCTCCATTCTCAGCTCCATCGTCTTTGAGCCTTCCCAGTTTGATGAGCTAAGCACTACGCTCAAAAAAGATGATTTTTATCTTCCTGCCCATCAGGATATCTTTGGTGCCATGATGATACTTTTGCAAAAAGATGAACCCATAGATGAGGAGTTTATCAAAAAAGAGCTTATCAAAATGAAGAAATTTGATGAGCAGGTGATGCTTGAGATTCTCTCAGCAAACCCTATCTCAAATACAAGAGCTTATGTAAATGAGATCAAAGACAAATCACTCAAACGTCATCTTCTAACACTCACAACCGAGATAAAAAGAGTAACGGTGGAGGAGGAACTTCCAAGTGCGGAAGTGGTCGATATAGTAGAGAAAAAACTCTATGAGATCACTCAAGACAACCAAACAAGTGACTTTAAAGACTCCCCAACCATGACCTATGACACCATGGAGTATATCAAAGAGATGAAAGCTCGCGGAAACTCCGTACTTGTCGGTGTCGATACAGGTTTTAACGAGCTCAATAAGATGACGACAGGTTTTGGTAAAGGGGATCTCGTTATCATTGCTGCACGTCCTGCGATGGGAAAGACCTCTTTTATTTTAAACACGGTGAACTCTCTTATCAACCAAGGCAAAGGTGTTGCTTTTTTCTCCTTGGAGATGCCTGCAGAACAGTTGATGCTCAGACTGCTCTCCATTCAAACCTCCATACCGCTTCAAAAGCTTCGTGTGGGAGATATGAATGATGATCAATGGAGCTCTTTGACCTCTGCCATAGACAGGATGAATACGGCCAAGCTCTTTGTAGATGATCAGGGAAGCATCAACATTAACCAACTCAGAAGTAAGCTTAGAAAGCTCAAAAACCAACACCCAGAAATTGAGATAGCGGTGATCGACTACCTTCAGATTATGCAGGGTATCGGAACTCAGGACAGACACCTGCAGGTGAGTGAGATCTCTCGCGGTCTCAAGATGCTCGCACGTGAATTGGAGATGCCCATAGTTGCTCTTTCTCAGCTCAACCGCGGACTTGAGAGCAGAAATGACAAACGCCCTATGCTTAGTGATATCCGTGAGTCCGGCTCTATTGAGCAGGATGCGGACATCATTTTGTTTGTTTACCGTGACGATGTTTACCTCTATAAAGAGGAAAAAGAGCGTGAAAAAGCCGCCAAAGCCGAGGGAAAAGAGTTTATCTCCGAATATGTGGAAAAAGAGGAGGAGGAAGCCGAAATCATCATAGGCAAACAAAGAAACGGTCCAACAGGGCATGTGAAGCTTATCTTCCAGAAAAAACTCACCCGCTTTGTCGATGCTCCATCATTTGCCAAGGGAGTGGAAACTGTGTATGAAAATGTAGATACACGCTCGGCAAATATCGATGTTGGCGAGCCTACGGTTTCCATGCCGACACTCTAAGTTATGCTTGAGAGGATCTCTGTTTTTCAAAGCAAAAACGAGATGCTCACTTTTTTTGTTTTTACCCTTTTTCTCTTCTGCTATACACTCTTACTAGAGTATCAAAACTACAAACAACTGACACAATTTGACTCAATCCTCATAGAGGCAAAAGTGCTTACTCAGTATGAAAAAACGAAAAACGGCAGAACCTATCAGGTTTTAAAGCTCAAGGCAAACAAGGGGTATAGCTTTTATACCACTGCAAAAAATTCTTTGCAAGATGTAACAGAGAAAACATTGTCTCTTGAACTCTTCGCCGCAAACAAAAGTTTTTATGAGTACCTAAGCGGCTTTTATGCTTTTAGCAAAATCCTCTCTATTGAGCCAAGTAGCTCTCTTAAGGAAAAACTCAACAGATCGATTGAATCTGAACATAACAACACTGAAGTAGCAAGTATATACAAAGCACTCTATACTGCTACACCCTTACAAAAACAGCTCTATGGTGTGTTCTCAACTTTGGGAGTCTCCCATCTTTTAGCTATAAGCGGGTTTCACCTAGGTGTGCTTAGTATGCTGCTTTTCTTTTTACTGCGGCCACCCTATCTTTTTTTGCAAAACAGGTATTTTCCCTACAGCCATGCAAACAGAGACCTTTTTTTGACAATACTCTTTTTACTGCTTTGTTATCTTGTGTTTTTGGATGCACCGCCATCACTACTGCGTGCTTTTGGTATGTTGGGTATTGGATTTATTCTTTTTGACAGGGGCTATAAGATCATCTCTATGCAAACGCTGCTTTTAAGTGTCATTGTGCTTATTGCACTTTTTCCAAGACTTGTGTTTTCTCTTGGTTTTTGGCTCTCAGTAAGTGGTGTATTTTACATTTTTTTATTTTTAATCCACTACAAAGAGCTTAGCAAACTCAAACAATTTTTTCTCCTGCCTCTATGGCTTTATATCACGATGTTACCGTTTTCACTTGCTATATTTGAAAACTTTAGCCTTTTACATCCACTCTCCATAATTTGGACAGCACTTTTTACTCTTTTTTATCCCCTGAGTATCATGATGCATCTACTGGGTTTTGGAAGTGCTCTCGATACTTTACTTGAGCTGCTTATCTCCCTGGGGCAAAACAGCCATGTGGTTGTACTCCCCTATGAGTATCTTGCATTGCACATACTACTTTCATTTGCAGCAGTATATAACAAAGTATTTATCCCACTACTGCTGCTTTGTAGTAGTTTTGTTTTGATATACGCGATTTATAATGTAGCATAGTTTCAGACCATAAATAAAGATGATCCAAGAAACATAGATCCATAAAAACAAAAACATCAAAATAGAAAATGAGCCATAGATGGTTTCATACGTTTTGTTATAAAAAACATAATAGATAAAAGCATTTTTAGAGATGTTAAATACAATAGCGACTATAAACGAACTTATCAAAGACGCCTTGGGGTTTATCTTTGTATTTGCCGCGATTTGAAAAATTAAAAAGAAGATTGCCCAGATCAAAATATACGGAACAATCGGAAGTATGTTAATACCCGACGTCACAGATGTCTGAGAGATCATAGTGGCAACTTTTGCCGTTATAAAAAAAGAGACACCCAATGCTATGGGAGTCAGAGTGAGCATCGTCCAGTAAGTGGTTATAGACTCCCAAAGTGTTCTTTTTTTTGCATGAAATATTTTGTTGGCAATATACTCAAAATTTTGAAAAAACAAAAGAGAAGCAACCAGTATCATGGCAAATCCCATCACCCCCATTTTTACAGAGTTCTGTAAAAAACCATCTATATAGTTCATGATCGCTTCTGATTTTACAGGCATAAGGTTTGAAAATATAAAAGTTTTGATATTTTCATAATAATCAGTAAATGAAGGTAAAGAGGTCAGAAGTGTCATAATGATCAACAAAAGAGGGATAAGTGTAAAAATGGTGTAAAAACTCAAACTCGATGCATGAAGCGTCAACTCTTTGTCTATAAATGTTTTTATAAAAAACCTTACATGCCGATACAGCCTATAGATTTGTGTTTTATTTTGCATTGCAACCAACTTTTAAAAAAATATATTTCATAAATACACACTATTATATAAAAAGAGTCTTTAAAATACTAAATTTTCTCTAATACAAACTTATCACATATAAATTTAATTTATATGCTATAATTATATTAATTGGATGATATTTCTGATTAATTATATAAAAACAGGAAAACAGGTATGAACTCAAGACAAAAAGTTATGCTCATCCTTATAGGTTTATTTCTCACTTTTTTTATCTCTATGGTTATTATCATCACCGTTAACTTTCGAGATTTTGGTATGCACGGTGCAGAAAAACGTGCTTTGCTCACTGCTGAAGTTGTCAAAGGTGGACTTACGGCACATATGGTAAACGGGATGATGGACAAACGCTCCTACTTCTTAGATCAGATAGAAAATATTGAAAATATTCATGCGATCTGGATAGCACGCTCCCCTATCGTCATTAAGCAGTTTGGTGAGGGGATGAACAACGAAATAGCCCGAGATGAGATCGACAAACGAGTTTTACAAACGGGAAAAATTGCCAAAGAGATGACCGAGACTACCACAAAAAGTACTTTGAGAATGACTATCCCATTTGTTGCTTCTGCGTTTGGTACGCCCAACTGTTTGAAATGTCATGATGCAAAAGAGGGTGACGTTCTTGGTGCGGTAAGTATGGTGATCGATGTAAGCGATGTGAGAGGAAGCAGTTTTAGCACGGTTGGTTATATCTCTGCTATTGCCATCATTATCATGCTGATTATCCTTTTGGTTGTAAACAAATTTTTAAAACCCTACCTCAACATCTTTTACTCCATCAAAGAGGTTATGACAGCCGCATATGATGGAAACTATTCCAAGAGAGTGGATGGAGGTAACCTATTTGAGAGCAAAGCAGTTGCAGATATGCTCAACTCACTCCTCTCAAAACTGCAAAAAGTATTTGATGAGATCGATAACAAAGTATATATTTTCTTGAGAAACAAGAACAAATCCAACAACTATGACCCACTCATAAACATAAATAACACGATCAACCAGCTCTCTGATATCTATAAATTTAAACAAACCATTGAACATGATGAGGAGCTTCAAGATATTTATGAGAGGCTTGCCCATGTTTTTTCCAATAAATTTAATATAGAAGATTTTTCTATCATAGAAGCAGACAGACTCAGCGGTATGAAAACAATCGTTTACACCACTAAAGGATGCCACTGCACCGTAGAAGACGGTGTTTGTAGGGCTGACAGAATCAACCTTATCGTGGATTCTACTATTTTTGACAAAACATGTGACAAATTTTTGGAAGATGAGGAGTCTGAGTATCTATGTATCCCTTATTCGATCTCAAACGAACTCAACCTTATCATATCTATTGTGACGAGAACAAAAGAGGAGGGTACGAGAATTAGAAACCTTGTTGGCATGATAGAAGATTATGTAGCAACTGCCCAACCTGCCATAGTCAGTAAAAAACTTATGCAGATCCTTAACAAAATGGCAAGAGTCGATCAACTTACCGGCATGTTCAACCGTAAATATCTTGATGAATTTGCAGAAACATCTATACCTCAGGCTCTACGCACTGAAACACCTTATGGTGTTTTAATGATCGATATCGATTTCTTTAAGATGATCAATGACACTTATGGTCATGATGTCGGTGATGAGGGGATCCGTATCGTCTCACGCGTTATCAAGGACTCTATCCGCAAATCTGATATCGCTATCCGGTTTGGTGGCGAGGAGTTTATCGTACTTCTTTATAACTGTGATAGAGAGTTCCTGCGAGAAGTTGCTGAGAAGATCCGTGTGAACTTTGCAAAACAGGTCATCTCTGCCGGAAGTGAGAGTTTTAGTAAAACGCTTAGTGTCGGAGCAGTTATGTTCCCTGATGACAGTGAAAGTATTTGGAAGTGTATCAAGTATGCAGATATGTCACTCTACTATGCTAAAGAGCATGGTCGTAACCAGGTTGTTGTTTATGATCCTGAGATCATTAAAGATGCTTCTATGAAAGATCAATTCTAAAAGAATTGATCTTAAAAAACCTTTTCTATTTCAAACCCATCTTTGCCGGATTTAAAATATTGTTTGGATCAAACGCTGCTTTGATCGACTTAAATAAAGCCATCTCTTCATCACTAAACGCCATAGACATATAAGGAGCTTTTGCAAGCCCTATACCATGCTCACCTGAGAGGGTTCCCCCAAGATCAACAGTTGCCTGAAACACCTCTTCAATAGCCTTATAGGCGATCTTTACCTGCTCAGGATCTTTGCCGTCAACCATAACATTGGTATGTACGTTTCCATCACCCGTATGCCCAAAACACGGGATTTTTACATCATATTTCTCGGCAATGGCATAAAACTTTTCTAACAGTTCCGGAAGCACGGCACGAGGTACTGTCACATCTTCATTGAGCTTTTTACTTCCATAAACACTCAGTGCAGGCGAAGCATTACGACGAGCGAACCAGATATCTGCCGCTTCTTGATCATCACGGGCTATTTGAAAATCACTACAGCCGTTCTCGCGAAAAACTTTCTCAATTTGAGCCAGCTGAAAGTTCAGATCTTCTTCCAGATTGCCATCAACATCAGTGACCAAAAGAGCACCCGCATCTACCGGAAGCCCTTTACTAAAGGTCTGCTCCACGGCACGAATGGTAAGGTTATCCAAAAACTCCATAGCAACAGGAGTGATACCGCTTGCCATAGTTTTATACACCGCTTCCATAGCTTCATTTACAGTTGGGAAAATCCCCATCGCTGTTTTGGTAAGTTTGGGTTTTGGGATCAGTCTGAGTGTAATCTCGGTAAGTACAGCCAGCGTTCCCTCAGAAGCGATCAAAATACCACTTATGTTATAGCCTGCCACATCTTTGATGGTACGTTTTCCCGCTTTTATCACATCACCGTTTGGAAGCACCGCACGTGTTGCCATCACATAGTCTTTTGTTATGCCGTATTTTGCAGCACGCATACCACCGGCATTTTCACTGACATTTCCACCGATTGTTGAGTACTCCTGACTTGCCGGATCCGGCGGATAAAAGAGACCAAGCTCCTCCACTGCACGTTGCAGATCCATATTAATAACACCCGGCTGCACGATGGCGACCATATTTTTCATATCGATCTCAAGTATCTTGTTCATATGTTTTTCCATCGCAAGCACTATGCCACCCGAACTTGGAAGTGCTCCACCCGTAAAACCACTCCCTGCTCCACGAGGAACTATAACGATTTGATGTTCATTACAGTACGTTAAGATGGCACTGACATCCTCTTCATGACGGGGAAATATCACGGCATCAGGTTCAAAATGCTCACGTGTCGCATCATATGAGTATGCTATAAGGTGTGCTTTATCACTGTAAATATTTTCATCACCCACTATAGAGCTAAAATGCTCTATATGTTTTTTATCTATCATATTTTATCTCCTGTGTCAGCATCTTTGATCAGATTTTTCACTGCCTCTATTTTGGAATTTTTTACTATATCCAAAAGATTGCTGTTGTCTTTGTTAAACTCTAGCATAAGTTTGTAATAATGTGGCTCATAGCTTGTAAGCGGATCACTCCCCTCTCCCCACCAGGCTTCATCAATATGCTGCACTCTTGTATAAAAAGGAAGTTCCTCGGAAGTTTGCTTTAGTGGTGCTTTGGAGATGTTTAATATCTTAAAACTTCTGCAATCAAGAGTAAATACATTCTCCTGCAGATAAAAAAATACTATCCCCACAGAAGTAGCACTGCACATCTCGTAAAAATCACTCTTAAGCGGTGTTGGGTGTCCGTTTTTTGAGAGTATGGTAGCAAACAGATCCGGATGGATCCACTGAATGTTTTTTGTATTTTTAGTGATCTTGTAGTATATCTCTTCATCCGGCGATATGAGAAGTGCTCTGGAGTATCCAAATGCCAACACGGCGATATCACCGGGACGAACTTCCCATTTTCCTTCCGGAAGTGCATTATTTTTCAGACCGTCAAATTCACTCAGGGCAAGTGTCGCAATTTTTGTATCTTTATCGTAGCTGCTCACCACTGCATTTTTCAAGATACTTGTGTGCTTTGGACTTAACCTGTGAAAGACAAATCCGCTCATACCTACATCAATTTTATCGATTTTTATGCTGGCTTGTGTCTGCTCTTTATTTACACTTAGTAGCGGGGATTCAATGACATTGGCAAATAATGTCATACCCGTAACAAAAAGTAAAAAGATATATTTCATGTGTTTTCCTAAGAGTTTAATGTAGTGAGATTATATCAAACAAACCTCAGACTAAGCCAAATTTTGTTAAAGTTTCAAAATTATTTATTTTAGGGTTATCTGAGTGATACGATATTTCATACTATTTTTATTTCTATGTAGCACAGTTTTCGCTTCAAGTGTTCAAGACTTTCGTTGGAAAAGCGGAGAGACCTATCTGGTGTTTTTAGAAAAAAACAAACTGCCTCTTAAAGAGCTTTACTACAACCTTGACAAAGATGATCAAAAACTTACAGAAGAGATACGTTCAGGTGTGAACTGCCAAATTCTCAAAGATGCTAACAACACCATAGAACAAGTGCTCATCCCTATGAATGATGAGCTTCAGATCCACATCTACAAAGACAATGGCTCTTACAAATTTGAGGCGATCCCTATCATCAGTGAAACAAAAACAGAATCCTTCACTATAAAGATCAACCACTCTCCCTACCTCGATATCATCAAGGCAACAGGCTCGAAAAAACTCGCTCAAATCTTTGTCGCAAGTTTCAAAAACTCGCTTAACTTCAAAAGGGATCTTCGCAAAGGAGATACCCTTGCCTTGGTTTATGAGCAAAAATATCGCCTTGGCAAACCTTTTTCTATGCCAATCTTAAAAGTCGCCATGATAGAGATGCGAGGGAAAAAGCACTACATATATCTTAACAAAGATGACAGATATTATGATGAAAAAGGGCATGAAGTGGAAGGGTTTTTACTTGCAAAACCGGTAAGAGATGCAAGAATATCTTCAAGATTTACAAAACGCCGCTTCCATCCGGTTCTTAAAAAATACCGTGCCCACCTTGGTGTTGACTACGCTGCAAGGCGTGGAACACCCATCGTTGCAGCCGGAAGCGGACGCATCATATTTGCCGGAAGAACAAGAGGGTATGGAAACCTTATCAAAATTCGCCATGCTGATGGCTATATGACCCTCTATGCCCATCAAAAATCTTTTCGCCGCGGTATCAGAAAAGGCAAATATGTAAAAAAAGGACAAACGATCGGCTATGTCGGCTCTACAGGTCTTTCCACAGGACCCCATCTGCATTTTGGTCTATACAAACATGGTCGTGCCATTAACCCGCTCAGAGTTGTTCAGGTCACGACAAAAAAGCTTAAAGGCAAAGAGAAAAAAGCCTTTATAAAACTTCGCGATAACTACAATAAACAGATACAAAAAATTATAGAAGACAATATTACCTATAAAAAACCTAAAGCTATAGAGAAAACTTGCTACATCTACACCAAAAAACAAGAAAAAAAAGTAGCTCCTAATGGTTAAAATAGACTCTGTATCCCCACTTGAGAGTGCGAAATTCATCAAACCCATTCGCATAAACTACACCCAAAACAATACAAAAAAAACATGGGAAGCGGTGCTGAGTCACAACAGCGTGAGCACACTCATATACCACACACAAAAGCAAGCCTTTGTTCTCGTCAAGCAGCTTCGCATCACTGTGCTTAATGCCAACAAAACAGAGGGTTACACCTATGAGTTGTGTGCAGGGATCATCGATAAACAGGTCTGCGATCTGCAAATCGCCAAGGAGGAGATCCTAGAAGAGTGTGGTTACGATATTCCCCTGCAAAATATACAAAAAATCACCTCCTACTATACAAGTGTCGGTATCTCAGGTGCCAAGCAAACGCTTTACTTTGCGCAGTGTGATGAAAGTATGAAGCTCAATGAGGGTGGCGGTTTGGAAGATGAGGAGATAGAAGTTGTTTATATTCCGCTAAAAGAAGCAAAAAGCTTTATGTTTGATGAAAGCTATCAAAAAACACCCGGACTTATCATGGCGTTTTACTGGTTTTTTGACAACACTAAATTTACCCAAACTCTATAGGGTCCATATCGATCTCAGCAAGATCAACCTTACACATCCTGAGAGCTTTCATGATATCGGTGCTTTTATCGGCTCGAAGCAGTATCTCAAATCTGTACTTGTTGGCTATTTTTTCCAAAGCACACTTACCTGAACCCACCACTTCTATAAAAGAGAGGCTTTGAAGCATATCTGACATCTTATGCATCTGCTCCTGTGCTTTGAGTCCGTTTTTATGGGAAAACAAAACACGGCACAACTTTTTATAAGGGGGATAAAGTTCTTTTCTAAACTCTTTTTCCGCTTCTAAAAACGCCTCATAATCATCTACATATGTTTTAAAAAACTCCTCGTTAAAGGTTTGTACGATCACTTTTGCATTTTTTTTGCGTCCACTGCGTCCTGCTACCTGCAAAAGTGAAGAGAGTGCTTTTTCTCTGGCTCTGTAATCACTCATGTTGAGCATATTGTCCATACCCAGTACAACTGCCAAAGTGACACCATGATAGTCATGCCCTTTTGAGAGCATCTGCGTTCCTACGAGTATATCTGTTTGTTTGTCATTAAAGCGTTTGAGTGCTTTTTTAAGTTTGTTTTGTGTAGTAATAACATCACGGTCAAACTGCTCTATCTTTGCCTCTTTAAACTCCTCTTGCAAGTTCAGCACCGCCTCGGCTGTTCCTATGCGTGAACTCACAAGTGCACTGCTTTGACACTTTGGGCATACTTGAGGTATAACCTGTGTATAGTTGCAGTAGTGACATTTGAGTGCATTACTTTTTTGGTGTATGCTCATCCCTACACTGCAAAAAACACATTCGTAGGTGTGCCCGCAATCTTTACAAATAAGATACTTGAAATTTGCACGGGTAGGTATAAATACTATCGCCTGCTCCTGTGCTTTGAGAGTATCTCTGAGATTATCAACGATCGTTTGTGAAATCCCCTCTACTGCATTTTCATAAACGAACTCTTTTGTAGATGAAAAGTATCCCCCTTTGAGTCTTACACTTGGAAACTTTACATAGGAGCTTAAAGAGGGGGTTGCACTTCCAAGCACTACGGGTATCTTGTAGATTTTGCCCATATATATCGCTATATCTCTGGCATTGTAGCGGGGTCTTGAAGATGCTTTGTAGCTGTCATCATGCTCCTCATCAACCACGATAAGCCCCAAATCTTGCAGTGGTAAAAACAGAGCTGAACGTGGACCTGCGACTATATATGCCTCTTGAGAGTGGATCTGATGCAACGCTTTTTTCTTTTGCAAGGGTGTGAGTTTAGAGTGCCACATCACCGCCTTATCTCCGAAATGTTCCTCAAGTCGCAGGGCCATTTGAGGTGTGAGCGATATTTCCGGCATCAAAAATATACAGCGCTTACCCTGTGCTATCATCTGCTCAAAATATTTCATATATATCTCTGTTTTTCCACTTCCGGTATCACCAAAGAGGAGTGCAACGGGATGTTGTTGTAAAAAACCCAACGCTTTGTTTTGTTGTTTTGAGAGCTCTATGGAGGTAGGGATATTGTGAGAGGATGGTGTTTTTTGAATATTTGAGATATAAGGAAGCATCAAAGAGAGAGCTTCACCTAAAGAGCACATGTAATATCCTGCAATGAACTCTGCTGTTAGAAGTTGCTCTTTAGCATAAACGCTCTCTTTTGTATCTAAGATATCACTTGTTGTAAAATCAGGCTCAGAAGTATCTTCTAAGATAGCAGCCTCATATCTTTTGCCGCGAAGAGAAACTCCCACACACGCCCCTCTTTGCAGTTTCTCTTCATACCTGTAAGTCAGGGGCGATAGTGGCGAGCCGAGTATGGCTACTTTATAATAATGCACTCTCAAAAACTATGCGTTAGTTTGTAAGATCAGAACACTTTCCACCGGCACAGGTAAATGTTCCATCAGCCGGGTTGTAGGTAAATGTCGTATCGACACCACCTGCCCTAAAAGTATATGTACCTGTTCCGGCAGTTGCACTCCAGTGTCCATTTTTACCAGACACATTAGAGATAGGGTACATAAGCACTCCCCCAAAAAGACCTCCGTTATCCATCTGTCCCGCTGCTGTACCATTTGCTATATAGGAGCTGTCTCCCGTAATAAGTCTAGATTGTCTCTGTGTTATAATAGCTGATCGTATAGATGCAACATCTGCACGCCCCTTGCTTATATCTGCATCATCACGCGTCGCTGCAAATTTTGGTACGGCAACAGCAGCCAAAATACCTAAAATAACGATAACAAAAATAATCTCCACTAAAGTAAAACCATTTTTTCTAATAAACAACTGTTTCCCCTTTCATTTTGTGATCTCCATCAAGAGTTGATAAACCTGAATTGACAACATTGACAAAATCACCGTTGATCGTGATCGTTGCACCATTTGCATTTGCAGCAACACAAGCAGGAATTGCAGTCAAATCTGGTGCACTCCCTTGCCCTTTGTAAGCAGCTATTGCATCGTTTACACATGTCTTCACATCAGCGATTAATGCTGTCACTACAGCATCATCGCGTGTTGCCGCAAGTTTTGGAATCGCCACTGCTGCCAAAATACCTAAAATTACAATCACGAAAATAAGTTCTATAACACTGAAAGCATTTCTGAAATTATACACGTAAGTTTCCTTCTCAAACTAAAAATTTGGTTTATCTCGTAGCATGGTAACATTTTTACGTTTGGAAAGTTTTAAAATGAAGCTCTATAACACACATTCTCAAAAAAGCTTGAGAACGTGCTGATGTAGTAGATTAGATTAGTAAGTAACAGAAGTTCCTTGGAACTCAGTGTATGTTCCATTGATACCAACAGTTGTCGGCGCACCGGCTATAACAACTTGTTCACTGCCTGATGTAGTAGTAACAGTTGCGGTTACAGTAGTTCCAGCTGCTGCTTTCGTACATGCAGGAGAAGTAAACCCACTCAAGTTACCATTAGCCGTATAATAAGACTGCACATCTGTTAAACATGTTTTAGCATTGCCTATCTCCGTTGACAACTTAGCATCATCACGTGTTGCTGCAAGTTTTGGAATAGCAACTGCTGCTAAAATACCTAAAATAACGATAACAAAGATCAATTCGATCATAGTAAAACCAGCTCTTTTCATAAGAGACTCCTTGAAATATAAAAAATTTGGGCTACTCTGGTAACCTTGAAAAGCATTATGAAACAATTTTGATTACAATATGCTTAAGATTTTAGGTTAATTGTTAAATTTTTATCACAATAAAACAATCGGTAAAATTGGTACTATAATTGCTTGTAAATCACAAATTAAAAGGAGCAGCATTATGGTTCAATCTTTTCGCGCCTCTACACTTGTCTCAGAAGCACTCGACTACAGAGCGATGCGCCAAGATATGATAGCATCAAATATTGCCAATGCAGACACCCCTTTTTACAGACCAAGAGATGTAAGTTTTGAAGGTATGCTCAAAACAAAACAGGCGGAGATATTTAAACAAGACGATAATACACTGCAACTCGCACAAACCGATGGTGCACATATACCGCTCACATCTGAAAACTCCCATGCAGCACAGGCAACAACATTTTTTAGAGACGGACATATGGCGCGCAACGATGGCAACAGTGTCGATTTGGATGTAGAAACAACTGAGATGAGTAAAAACTCCATCATGTTTAACGCACTCATCAATGCCGACAAAAAACAGGGGCGTATCTTTAAAAGTGTTATAGAAGCCTCTTCCAAAATAAGTTAAGGAAAAAATGATGAGTAATTTTTTAAACAGTTTTGACATAAGCGGATACGGACTGAGCGCACAAAGAGTTCGTGTCAACACCATCAGCTCCAACATAGCAAACGCACAAACGACAAGGACTGAAGAGGGTGGTCCCTACAGAAGAAAAGAGGTTGTTTTTAAAGCGATCGATTTTAACCAGTACTACAATGATGCCATAAAAGACTCCACAAACTCTGCACAATATGAGGACCCTTTAAGTGAGGGTGATTTTGGCAAACGGGTAAATCCTGCTATAATGAGCGTTATAGTTGATAAAATTTCACGTGATGACAGTGAACCGAAAATGAAGTTTGATCCTTCACACCCCGATGCAGATGCAAATGGGTATGTTGCGTATCCAAACATTAATCCTGTTATCGAAATGGCCGATCTAGTAGAAGCAACACGCTCCTACCAGGCAAATGTGGCTGCATTTCAAAGTGCAAAGGATATGGCAAACGCTGCTATATCTATGTTGCAGTAATAAAGGAAGATAAGTTATGAGCAATATAGGCGGTATAGCCTCAACATCAACAGCTGAACTTTTAAAACAAAAAAATAAAGTTGACAGTGATGGCGGCGGTGATTTTGCAAACCAACTCAAATCTGCGATCGACGAAGTAAACGAGATTCAGCAAAAGAGTGACAAAGCAGTTGCCGATATGGCAACGGGTCAGGTAAAAGATCTGCATCAGGCAGCACTTGCAATAGGCAAAGCAGAAACAAGTATGCAACTTATGCTTGAGATCAGAAATAAAGCACTCAACGCTTACAAGGAACTTGGAAGAACGCAGCTCTAAGCATACAACTTTTTTAAGAGGGCTTCGCACTCCTCTTAAACACCTCATTATTATACACATGTTATAATCCGCTTAAAAAAAAGCACTCATGTTAAACCCAAATAAAAGCAAAAAAATATTTCTTCTTTACTCCCTTATAGCTGTTGGCTTTCTCATTTTTTTAAGTGTTATGCTTTTGAGTGCTCTCAAACCAAGAAACATCCCCTCTTTATATGCCAAAGAGAGCTCAAAAGCAAAACGTGGAAGTATTATCAGCCGTGACGGTTTTCATCTGGCTACTACAAAAAAACTTTATAAAGCCGTGGTCAACACCCACTACATCGATCCTCAGAAAAAAGAACTTTTTATAGAGCTCTTTAGTATCTATGCCGATATGAACCCAAAAGATGTTGAGAAAAAACTCAAGAAAAAAGGGGTAGTGGTACTTAGTTATCTGATACAGGAAAAACAAGCTCAGTACCTCAAACAACTCGCTTATGAGCTTAGAAGATATAAAGTATTTGTTGAGAGAAAAAACCCTCGAACAGGGCTTCGAACACTGCATGGACTCAATATAATTGAGAGTGGAGAGAGTAGAGAATACCCCTATGGCGATCTTTTAACACCTGTTATCGGCTACACTCATAAAGTGGAGGAAGACGGCTATACACGTGTTAAGGGTGTCAAAGGTCTGGAGAAACGTTTTGAAGAGGAGCTCTACCCACGACAAGACGGTATCAGAAAAGGTCCTAGAGATGTCAACAGCTACATCATTTTAAACAAAGACAGCTTTACTAAGCCAAAAATAGATGGGCTTGATATAAAACTGACCATACCGGTCTCTTTGCAGATACGCATAGAAAGAATGCTTGATGAGATGAAAAAAGAGCTTCGTGCAAAACAGGTGATGATCGCCATCATGGACTCTCATACGGGTGAGATGTTAGCACTTGCAAGCTCTAACAGGTTTTTACCAAAAGCGATCAAAAGAGAGGACTATCCCTCCCTCAATACAGGGATGATCGAGTATAGTTTTGAACCTGGAAGTGTCATAAAGACTATAACTTTTTCTCTTTTACTCGATAAAGGGCTGATCAACCCGTATGATCTTGTAAATGGACACAACGGACGCTTTAAAATCGGTAGAAAAGTGATCACAGATGAGCATAAGTTTGACTGGCTCTCTGCAGAAAATGTGATTGTGCACTCATCAAATATAGGGATCGCCCAACTTGCACAAAAACTCTCTGGCATAGAGTTTCATGAGGGTCTTAAAAAATTTGGCTTGACACAACAATCTACACAAGACCTTATCTACGAAAAAACAGGTTCTATCCCAAGCATCAGGAGACTCAACAATGAGATCTACAAAGCAACAGCATCATACGGGTATGGTATGCGTGCAAACCTTATGCAGCTCATAAGAGCCTACAGTGTGTTTAACAACAACGGAAGAATGGTCTCTCCAAGACTTGTAAGCTACTTTATAGACGAGTTCAACCAACACATAGAGATACCAAAAGAGCAACAGAGCCAAGTTATAAAAAGCTCTACTGCTGCAAGGGTTAAAAAAGTACTTATTAAAACTGTCAATAAAGGAACCGGAACAAAAGCCAAAACACAAGGACTCATCATCGGCGGTAAAACAGGAACTGCCCATATGGTTGAAAAAGGAAAATACGTTAACAAATACAACACTGCTTTTATGGGCTTTGTCAACGATAAAACCCACCACTATACTATGGGAGTTGTCGTAGTGGAACCTAAAAAAAGTCAGTTTGCAGCTCAAACAGCTGTTCCTGTTTTTAAGCGTGCAACCGACATCATGGTGCAAGAGGGTTATTTAAAGCCAGATGTTGTCAAGTAGTCTTGTTTTACCAACAACAGCCTCTACTAAAATCACACTGTTACCAATTTCCACTTTCTCAATAGGCTCAAAATCACGGTTAAGTACGGCAACATATTCAACTTCCAAAGGCTTCAGGCACTCTCTCATCTTATCTGTAATTATTTTAGCATCAAATATATTTTGACGCAGCATCTTATGTGCCAAATGAAGCGATGCCGAGAGCTTGAGTGCTTCTTCTCTTTGGCTTGGACTCAAGTAAACATTTCTACTGCTAAGAGCCAGACCATCGCTCTCTCTGAGAGTATCTACCGGTACGATCTCAACATCCATAAAAAACTGTTGCACCATAAGCATGATAAGGTGAAGCTGCTGTGCATCTTTTTTACCAAAGTATGCACGAGTCGGTGAGACAATATGTAAAAGTTTCATAACAACTGTCAAAACACCGTTAAAATGCCCGGGTCTGCTTGTCCCTTCTAAAACATAGCCCCTTACCTTGGGTGCAAGCAGGCTCACTTCATCCTCTGAGTAGATATCTTCTGCACGGGGGAAAAACACAACATCTACACCGCTAAATTCACAGATCTTTTTGTCAGCTTCATCTTTTTTGGGATATCTATCAAGATCCTCACCCGCTAAAAACTGAGTTGGATTCACAAAGATAGAGACAACAACTATATCATTTTGCTCTTTTGCTTTTTTAATGAGTGATATATGCCCCTCATGCAATGCCCCCATAGTAGGAACAAAACCAATACTTTTTTGCTCACCAAGAGGATCTTTTGTTTTGTTTTTTAGATATTGTTTTAACTCTAAAGGGTTAGAAATAATCTTCATTTTAAGCCTCTATTTAATATAATCGCAATTATACACTATTGGATCGGTTTTATGGATAATTACGAATATACGGAACTTTTAAAAAAAGTACAGATAAAGATACAAAACATAGAAGGCGTAGTAGAGCCTGAAAAAATACAAGCGAGACTCAAAGAGATAGAGGAGCTTGAAAACAATCCAAAATTTTGGGACGATGCAGCAAATGCCGCAAAAATTCAAAAAGAAAAAACACAACTAGAGAGAAAACTGCAAAAATATCTCGTAGCAAAAAATGCCGTAGAAGATGCACAGGAACTCTATGAGATGTCTAAAGAGGAAAATGACGAAGAATCACTTGAGTCTCTCTATGAAGATGCTCCGGCACTGGAAGCTCAAATCCGTGATATGGAGATAGAGATGCTTCTTAGCGGAGAGAGTGATGCAAACAATGCCATACTCTCTATCCATCCGGGTGCAGGTGGAACTGAGAGTCAGGACTGGGCGGAAATGCTTCTTCGTATGTATAAACGCTGGGCGGAGCGACGCGGATACAAAGTAGAAGTGCTTGATTATCAAAACGGTGAGGAAGCAGGTATTAAAGATGCGACCATAATCATCAAAGGGGAAAATGCTTATGGCTATTTGAAGGTAGAAAACGGCATACACAGACTTGTTCGTATCAGCCCTTTTGACTCCAATGCAAAACGCCATACATCTTTTTCCTCTGTTATGGTCTCACCTGAGATCGATGATGACATAGATATCGTCATAGAAGACAAAGATATCCGCATAGATACATATCGTGCAAGCGGTGCCGGTGGACAGCACGTCAACAAAACAGAATCGGCGATACGCATAACACACATAGAAACAGGTGTAGTAGTGCAGTGTCAAAATGACAGAAGTCAACATAAGAACAAAGCAACAGCCATGAAAATGCTCAAATCCCGCCTCTATGAACTTGAACTTGAAGAGCAAAAAGCCAAAGAAGCAGGTATCGCAAAAAGTGAAATAGGTTGGGGACATCAAATACGCTCATACGTGATGCAGCCTTACCAACAGGTCAAAGATACACGATCTAACGAAGCGTACTCTAATGTTTCTTCTATTCTTGATGGTGATATAGATAAGATGATAGAGGGTGTACTTATAGCAATGAACAGATCATAAGAGTGAAAACCTTTACTCTTTTTTTTGTATGAAGCTGTAAGCAAGAAAACCGCCACCCAGTATCATGGCGATGATAGTGAAGTACTGCATTTGTTTTGCCCGTGTCTCTTTAATCGCTTTTACCACATGAGAAGCATCCGGTTTTGTTTTTGCACTTGGAGTATTTGCGCCACTGACACTTGCTTCCATCCTTGCTACATTTGCAGCGGCGATCTCCGCTTTTGTCATCGTAGTATCGGGGGAAGCCCAAAAATGGATCACAAA
>JALWLL010000012.1 GCA_026996295.1 Sulfurimonas sp. | reverse complement strand
TGGTCATCGCCATCAAGGTCGTTGGGCTCATTCTGGTCATTGCTATGCTAACCATCCCAGTCTACATCGCCGAAAAGCTCTCCGGCTCACTCTGGCAGATGATGCTCTACTCCGGAGTCTTCGCCACTCTCTTCACCCTCATAGGACTCTGGTTTTCTTACACCTACAACCTCACCTCCGGTGCCTCCATCATTCTGGTATCGGCTGCGGGACTTGGGATATTTTTGCTGATAGGAAGAGGGAGGTAGGTAGATCTTTCTCTTGCTCCCATACTCTGCGTGGGAGTGTGTATGAGAGTTTATATACAAGGTTTTTTGGGTAATTTATTGGCTACTTTGACCTGTTATGATTTTCAAGAAGTCTTTTACCATGCACTACAGTTACAAATAAAACCTCTTCTTCATCTATTCTATAAATCAATCTATAACTATAAACAAAAATTTCTCGAATGGTTGGGTCATTAAACTCAGGAACAGTTCTGCTTTTTCAAAAAATTTTGAAACAACGAATTTTGCATAAATTGGTGAATCTTTTTCAATGTAAGTTGCGATTGACTCGATATCTTCAAGAGCCTCCTCTGACCACTTTAGCGTGAAAGCCATTTAGCCATTCTCTCTTGCTTCATGATGAGATGAGACTTCACCTTTTTTGGCACGCTCGATACCGTTATTGATCTTCTCTACAACATAAAGATGATATTGGATATCTTCATAAGTACAGTCATCAGGAAGATTTTGGATGATTTTTTGTGCTTCTTCTTTTACCGCTACCATATATGCTTCCTTTTTATTTGTATTATAGCATATCTTGTTTTTTGAGTATTCATCTCCAATAATTTACACTTGCTCCCATGCTTTGCATGGGAGTGTATATGGGCGTTCAATATAGAGCATAGTTTTTATATGTATTCTCACGCGAGTGTATGGGAACGAGTTGTCAAACCTTAGCCATAAGCATTTTGTCTGTGCCTAAAATCAGTTATCACAATCAATACTTTTTCATCTTCAATGAGATAAAAAAGTCTATAGTTTCCAACACTATATCTATAATATCCTTCAAATTCACCTTTAAGTTTTTTGATGTTTGTTCCAAAATATGGATTTGATTTGAGCTGAGGATAGACGATGTTTACGATCTTGTCGTATAGCTTTGGGTCTATGTGTTGTTTGATTTTTTGAAAATTTTTTGTCTCGGCTATCTTAAAATCATACAATATCATACGCTCCGTTTTTTGCTTCTTGTAGCCCTATTTCCAAATTTTTGACCAACTCTTTGTCGTTTAATATTTCATCCATCTCTCTATCACTGACATACTGAGAAGATGTTAAGTATTGTAGTGTTGCATATTCGATAAAGTTGGAGATATTTCTTCGCTCTCCATCAGCTGCTCTTTTTATCATATGATAAATCTCGTCATCAACTCTCATTGTTACAGTTTTCATAAAAACAGCTCCTTGAATATATTTATTTACATTGTATTCAAAAATATTCATATTGTCAAGATATGAATTTATTTTATTCTTCCCATTCTCATGATACTATAATTTCCTATGCTACAGCATAGTATAGTCTTGCGCAAGAAACTTTCCATAAGACCATAATGCTTCATCAACTTTTTTATGAGGCAAACCTTTAAAC
>JALWLL010000011.1 GCA_026996295.1 Sulfurimonas sp. | reverse complement strand
AGATCTTGAATCACTTGGATATCATATACTCCACTTGGCATATTTGTAAGTGACATATCATTTTCATTAACAACACTCTCGTTAACATCTGTAAGGTCTGATGCATTCAAGTCATATCGTTGCACAAGAGACTGTACAATAGAGATGTGTTCACTCTCTGAATTTGTAGCTATATTATAAAGCTGTTTTATCTCTATATCACTATTTTCTTTATGATAATCATAAAGGTTCAGGTAAATATCATGAGCAAGCCTCTCCTCATTCCCCATATACGCAATTAGCTCTTTAAGTTCTTGAGTTAAGTTTGTTGAAGGAAAATAATCTGAAAGATCAAAGTTTATACCCGTATTGTTTACTTGAGAATACTCTTTATACCATTCGTAAACACTCTCATTCATATGTAGTATCGCTTCCTCCGAATCTGTATCTAGATAACCATCATTATCTTCATCCAAACCAAGATTGTATTGGTTGTCCAACTCAATAAGTGTTGACTCATTTATATCAGATATAGAGTAACTTATATCTAATGTATTGAGCTTGTCTATAGTTTCTTGATCTATGGTAATACCGTTTGATACATTAGCGTCACTATCAAGGGACTGTAGTGTTTGAAGCATCAATACAGCTGTATCATTTTGATCTGCAAGATCTTTTGGTGTAACAAGACCACTTATAGAAGGTACCGTTTCTCCAAGATGAAGTTTTCCTAAAGAGAAAGCAACACTCTCCCCCTCTTTATACTCAAATCTTCCTTGAGCATCGGTTTCTCCTTCTCTTGCTGAACTTGTTTTATAGTGCACATTTTCTACCGCTGCATCTATAAAATAACCCGTCATATCACTACTTACACTACTATCACTACTACATCCTATATGTAACGTACCTATTACTGCTGTTGATAAGATTATTATTGTATTTTTTTTGATTGGCATTTTAGACTCCTGTTTTAAGTTTCTTGGGAGCATTTTATTATAAGAGTATTAGTGGATTGTAAGTAATCTTTCTTAGTGTTGTGAAAATTTCAAAAGAAAAGTATTGCTCTGTTCATCTGATTCTACCCTGACCTCTATATTCATCGCCCTTGCCAAACGATTGACAATATCCAAGCCTATGCCGCTGCTTCGTTTATCACTGCTGTAAGAGCGCTCAAAAATCTTTTCCGGATTTATAATTTTTGGTCCGCTATTTTGGATATAGAGAGTGTCTTTCTTGGTGTATATTTTTACATATCCATGTTTGATATTGAATTTACATGCGTTGGATATGATGTTTTGAAGTATCTGCTTTATAGCATGGGTATTAAGCTTCGCTGTAAAATTTGAGCACTCTTGAATAAAGCGAATATTTGGATATATCTGTTGTTGTGTTTGAACTATCTCCTGTATAATCTTGCAGAGATTTACCTGTTCAAGTTGAAATGTTTCTTCTTGCAAAAGAATTGTCAGATTTTCATGTAGTTCAGAGATGGTCTCTACACTTTTTTTTACTCTCAGTAAAGCTGCATTATCTACACACTCCTCTTTTTTTTCAAGAAGTTTCATATTGAGCTTAATAGAGGTGACGGGTGTGTTCAGGTCATGTATGAGATCTTTTGCAAACTTATCAAGTGTCGAGATGCTCTCCTGGAGTGGCTTGAGGGCACTTTTGGCAAGTTTGTAGCTAATAAAAGCAAAAACCAGAAGTAGTAAAAACTGAAGTGTCCATATCTTAAGTTTGAGTTCAAAGAGCTTTTGATCAAAGGCATTTTTTTTCTTAGAAATTTGAAGATAATGATATGGTTTTTTTGTTGGCAGATATTTCATAAAACTCTTATCTAAAACAGTAAAGTTTTGTATATCTATATCTTTTCCAGGCTTTATCACAAATTTATGTGAATAGGTGTCGTCACTGTATTCATCCATGCTAAGATGAAGTTTGATATGTCTGGCATACTCTATAAGAGAAAACTCCTCAGTCTTTAAGAAATGGTTTTGGATCTGAATATAGTAAAAAAATCCTGCGGTTACAATCAGCAGTGCCACACTTACAAAATAGGTGATGAAAAATTTTAAAAATGCTGTTTTTTCGTGGTGATGCAAGACGATATCCTATCTCTAATTACAATGATAACGAGATTGTACTTAAAAGCGTGTTAGCATAATATTAATACTATCTTATGATATTAATAATAGTGCTTTTCGAGACTGCTCATACAAAAACATATTGCTAGTGTTGTTTTTCGATATAATTCTACTAATTTTACAATAGATCCCTACCAGGTACTAAAAAATATATAAATAGTAGAGATTTATCAATAATATAAACAAACCAATAAAATGAGGAATTCATATGAATGAAATAGAATATAAAATACATATAGATGATGTCGTACGTCGTGTTGAGGCAGCAAGATTAAAAGTGAGTGAGTATCACATAGTCAAGATCGTTGCTATCAGTAAATACTCTACAGCAGATGAGATCAAAAAACTTTACAATATCGGACAACGTGCTTTTGGTGAGAACAAGGTTCAAGATCTTCGTGAAAAATCAAAAGAGCTTGAAGAGTTGCCATTGGAGTGGCACTTTGTGGGTAACTTACAAAAAAATAAGATCAATAACCTTTTAGATATCAACCCTGCTCTCTTCCATGCACTTGACTCCCTAGAGTTGGCTCAAGAACTCCAAAAAAAGCTCAAAACAAGAGATATGACACTCGATGCTCTTGTGCAGATCAACTCTGCAAAAGAGGACTCTAAACATGGTTTTATGCCAGAAGTTGCTTCTGAAATGTATAAAAAGATAAAAGATGAATGTCCAAATATCAATCTTAAAGGTGTTATGAGTATCGGTGCACATACCGACAACAAAGATGAAGTGAAAAAAAGTTTTGAAACAACTTATGAGATATATAGGTCTTTAGAGGGAGCTACTATCTGTTCTATGGGAATGAGTGGTGATTTTGAACTGGCCATAGAGTGTGGATCCAACATGGTGAGACTCGGCTCTGTTATGTTCAATAAATAAGGTGATTAACAATACCTCCCTCTAAAAGAGGGAAAGTAAGTAATGCTTACTGCATTACTTTTCTAGCGTTAATAGGCTGAACAGGTCTGTTATTTGTACCATGCATCAAATCAGAGAATTCTTTTACCTGGTCTTTAGAAATAGTAGTATAGTTTTTAAGAACTAACCATCTCACACCTTCAGAACAAGGAGGAGTAGTTAAAGAACCGGTAAATCTATAGTATGATTTATCTTTTGGCAAAAGAGCATTTACCTCTTTAGCTGAGATACTGATATGGTTTTTTCCACCTGCTTTGTGTGGCATTTTAGCCCAAACTTTTTTGATAAAAGGATTTTGCGCGCCATCTTCAAACATAAGTGCAACAACAGCTAATGAACCATCTTTTGTTGCATGAACAAAGTGACCTTCTAACGGAAAGTTTTTACCATCGATCTGGTTTTCACTCGGCGTATGGAAATGAAACTGAATAAGTGGAAATTTGATCCCGTCTATAGTTATGCTGCTTCCTTTATCGAAGTTAACTTGAATAGTATGACCGTTGTTAATAACAGAAGATATCCCTGTACTATAATCAAAATCGATCTTTTCTAGACCTGTGGTTTCTACAGTAACACTTTTGTTGATGTTGATTGGAGACTGAGTTTTACCATCTTTACAAAGACTGTAATCTGCTGAAAGATCACCCCAGTTAGCAGGTCCTTCATGTCCTGTATAACCCCAATGTGATCCGTGCCCGCCAGCTAAAAGTGCTGTACTCAGTAGTGTTGCTGTAACAGTACCAGCAAGTAATTTACCTATTTTCATCGTAAATATCCTTATAATATTTTTTTATATGTGAAGAATTGTAGCATAAAAAGTTAACAAACGGTTAACAGTTTATGCTATAGCATGACCATCAGACTCTTTTTCTGTAGCGTACTGCATTACTTTTTGGATTTTCAATACATTTGATTTGTAGCTCTATCATCTTGTAAAAGGGGTTTAGAAAGTTTTGCAGATCTTTTTTTTCAATAGTTTCAAACTCCCATTTATTAAGCAACTCTAAAACTTTTAAAGTTGATTCTATGGTTGAAAGGCAGTGCTGTTGCGGTTGCTCTTTAATCTTAAATTGAGAAACCTGTGTATTTTCGAAACTCACTGATTTCAAACACTGTAGGTTTTTGCTCTCTCGTAACATTTTGACAGAACATGCCCATGTTGCATCGATCAAAAAAATGGCAATATCTTTTTTTTTCCCTGAAGTAGTGATAGAGCGTTCAGAGAGATTGATAGAGTTCTTAGAAGGATACAGCACAAAGCTCTCATGAGTTGCTATGATCTCGTTGATCTTTTGATGATTTGTAAAATCTATGCCTATATACAGCTCAGAGTTTGGCAAAGAGAGATGTGTGAAATGCCCCGTCCCGTTTTTAACTTTTTTAAACTCTTTTGGATGCATCAGTATAACAAACTTTGTTTTTGTTTGTACCTTTTGTATATGGGGACACATACAAAACGTTAAGGGCCTATAACATGAATAACATTTCATCCGGTTTGAAACAAGTGTTTGCAATGGTACCAACCTAAAAATAATCGCAATTATACTACAATTACAAAAAAGGAAGTACATTTGAGCGCTCGATATGATCTTATTGTTATTGGTGCGGGAGCAGCCGGGATTATGGCAGCGATCGTTGCCGCAAGAGAAGCAAAAAAAGTACTTGTACTTGAAAAACTTCCCCATATTGCTTCAAAGCTCAAGGCAACGGGTGGCGGACGTTGTAACCTTACCAATACCCTTGAAAATGAGGAGTTTATGAGCCGTTTTGGCAAAGAGGGTCGCTTTATGCGAGATGCCCTTGAGATGTTTAACTCCCGCGAGCTGATTGCGTTTTTCAAGGATATCGGAGTTGAGACACATGCCCCTGATGGATACAGGGTATTTCCTACTTCACATAGTTCACTCAGTATTATAGAAGCTCTTAAAAAGGAGATGCACAAACTTCATATTGTCATCAAGTGTTCACAAAAAGTTGAAAATATCTTAGAACAAAACAACGTAATTGTCGGGGTCAAGACGCAAGATACAAGCTTTTACTCAGACTCTGTCATAGTTGCGACAGGGGGCTTAGGCTACCCTAGTCTTGGGGCTGAGGGTGACGGATTTGTCATGGCTCAAAAACTTGGACACACGACAACCTCTCTGCATCCGGCGATGATGCCTCTTAAAACTAAAGAGAAGTGGGTTGCTTCCTGTCGCGCCGACACCATAGCAAAAGTGCAGCTGAGGGTTGCATTAAAAAAACACAAAAAGCTTCGTGCACAGGGTGATTTGATATTTACAAAAAGTGGTATTCGTGGTCCTGTAGTGCTGGACTTTGCCAGAGAGATAACACCCCTTTTGGAAAAATATGCAGAAGTCCCACTTCTGTTAAACTTAACCAAGGGACTCAATGAGGATCAGATCACACATCACCTCAAAGACAAAGCTGCTAAAAATCCGCACTTGGATATTGTAGATCATATACAAACCCTTCTTCCAGAAGCTCTCTCGCATGAGCTTTGTTTAGTATGTCATATCGATCCAAAGAGTACATATAAAGAGCTTTCCGGCTCATCTCGTCAAAAACTCATCCAAATACTCGCATGGACACCACTCACTGTCACAGGGCATGACGGTTTTAAAATGGCGATGATCACGCGAGGGGGCATCAGCCTTAAAGAGATCGACCCTAAAACAATGCAAAGTAAACTTGTAAATGGTCTCTACTTCTGTGGAGAGGTGATGAACATTGACGGACCCTGTGGCGGCTACAACCTTCAGTGGTCCTTTTCAAGCGGCTTTTTAGCAGGAAAACTTAACTCTTAAAACGGTTCAATTTTTTAGAAAGTGATGCTGTCATCTCATTGAGATGTTCAGAAGCTGAAGCGATCTCCTCAACACTTCTGGCATTTTCCGTTGAGATTGTATTGATTTTATTGATCCTTTGTGCAATAGATTCTATCTTGGTAGCGGTATTTTCAAAATTTTGTACATTTTCATCACTTGCCTTCGTAGCGTTATTGACAATATCTGCTGTTTTATTGATCTTGCCTTCGATCTCTACGGAGATATTAAGTAACTCATCCATCTGCTGAGCATTCACATTCATCTGCTCACTCGCTTGATTGCTGGACTGTACAATGAGATTGATTGTCGTATTGATCTCATTAAGTGTTTTCTGTGTTCGCTCCGCCAATTTTCTTACTTCATCAGCCACAACGGCAAAACCACGTCCATGCTCCCCTGCTCTGGCAGCTTCTATGGCAGCATTGAGTGCAAGCAGGTTCGTTTGATCTGCAATATCTGAAATAACGAGAAGAACATCTTTAACCTGATCTATATCATGTGCAAGACTCTCAATATTATGGGCAAGTTCACTTTCAGACTCTGCGCTACTTTGAATTTTTTGTGTAAGATTCACTACCCCATCATTGGCATCATGCAGCATCTCATCTGCTTCTATCATTTGTTGTTTATTTTGCTTAGAATTTTCTACAGAATGCATAATCTCATCAATAATTACTGCCGTACTTTCAGTTGCTTCATTAATAATCTCTACAGATTCTTCGACATTTTTTCCAACCTTTAATGAGGTGACTGATAATTCATGAGAAATGGAGGAGTTCTCAGCGGAACTTCCCTTGGCATCTTCTATAACATTTCTAAGCTCCAAAAACATAATGTTTAACTCTTTAGCAAGACTACTCAACTCATCTTTATCTCTTTTTGTAAGGGGAATAGTATGGGAAATATCTTTGTTTTTTGTTATATATCCGATCGCTTTTGAAATTTTAAAAACTTTCTCGTTGATCTGTTTTGAGACAATATAAGTCAAAATCGCCATAAAACTTAACAATGCGATAAACAAAGAGATAAGGGTTATAACAATAGTTTGCTCTTTGTTTTTTATGATTAGCTCTTCTTGTTTAAGTAGTTTCTTTAAAGAGCTGTCAACTTTATGTATAGTGCTTCTCATCTGTCCAAGCAAACCGCTTTTTGGATTCAAGCCAATCTCTTTATATCCATCAACCAAAGCATAAAAGTCTCTTTGGTATGCTTCCAGTAGAGTTTTTGCTTTATCCTTTTGTGAAAATGTACTTCCTGTTTTAAGGTCTTTCAAAAATACCTGTACAGATTTATTAAATTTCTCAAGATACTTAAGATCTTTTCTAAGCATAAAATCTTTTTCAGCCCTGCGAAGCATCAACATATCTGCTTGAAGTTTATAGTGTTCCCCCGTTTTCAACAAGGCTTCTAAATTGTGAACACTTTCTCTTAGGGAGCCGTAAAGCCCATCTTTTGGATGCAGACCTATCTTTTTTTGAAGTTCAACGATGGCATTAAATTTTTTTTCATACTCAAAAAGTATCTTTTCTAACTTCTTTAACTCTTCTGCATTTAAATGACTCTCTCTCAATCTCACTTCTATATCTTTAACAATAGCCTGAAGTTTTTTATAGTGTTGCTGATACTTTTGCTGATATTTCAGATCTTTTCGTGCCAAAAAATCTTTTTCATCTCGCCTAAGTTGCAATATATGAGTTTCAATGTTTTTAATCTTGAAATTGATAAC
>JALWLL010000010.1 GCA_026996295.1 Sulfurimonas sp. | reverse complement strand
GGGAGTCTCTCTTGCAGTCGCGCCAGTTTTTTTAAAAACGAAGCAAATGGACCCTCATTCATCGGTATATCTTGAGATTTATGCTCATTTTCATGAAAGGCATCTATACCACTCTCTTTGTAAACAAGCTCACTGCTTTCATCGAACAAAACAGCATCCCCGTCAAACGCGATTCTGACCTGTTCATCATCAGCTTCACAACGGTACTCCGGTGGGGTAGAGAGTACTGCAGATGCACATACTCCGGAGTCTATCACTTTTTGTGCATCTTCTTCATTTGTTGTGAGAAACAGATCAACATTAAATGCATCGAGATAATCAGCACTCGACTCACCGGCGGTAAATGCTGAGCGGGTGATATTGAGTTTGAGTGAGCGTATGGTGTGTAAAACTCTCAGACCCGTATCGGGTGAGTTTCTCGACATGATGACAACTTCAACAAGAGGATCCTCATCTTTATTTTGGTAGCGGTTGAGTCCAAGTAGCGCTTTGATAAGTGGAAAAGCGATCCCCTCTTTAAGAAGGACATTCTCATGCTCAAGCATATACTCTCTGTATTTTTGTATGGCATCGTCAGGATTTTTCTCATATTCACTGCGAAAAAGAGCGTCAGCTTCTGAGAGGTCAAAGAGTGCAGTCGCTGAGATACCTATCACAAGAGTGTTTTGTAAGTTAAATGCCAAAATAAATCCTTTTGTATATGTAATTATAGTAAAATAGATTTAATCATACATAGAGGAAAGTAAATGGCGTATTATGTGTATATGTTGGAGTGCTGTGACAACACACTCTATACAGGTATCGCCAAAGATGTCCATAAACGCCTCAAAGAGCATAATACTTCTGAAAAAGCGGCAAAATATACACGCGCAAGAAGACCGCTTAGGCTAGTATATACCCAAGAGTTGCCAACGAGAAGTGAGGCACTTAAACGTGAGTATGCGATTAAAAAATTAAAAAGAGAAGAGAAATTGAGGTTGATAGATAATGACACTTTTTGTTGATGGAGATGCATTTCCAAACTTACTCAAGCCGATTTTACTGCGTGCTATTGAGAGGTTGGGTCTGCAAACATATGTGGTTGCAAATAAGCGTGTGAGTATAGGCAAATCAGAACATATCAGTTATATTGTCGTAGAAGCGGGTGCTGATGAAGCAGATCATAAGATAGTTGAGATGGTGCAAGAGGGCGACCTTGTGATCACGGCAGATATCCCTTTGGCTGATAGACTCATAAGTAAGAGTGCCCATGCCATCGATCATAGAGGTGAGCTTTACAGCGTGGACAACATCAAGCAGTATTTGGCGATGAGAAATTTAATGGAGTCTATAAGGGAGAGTGGAGAGATAACAAGAGGACCTGCCCCTTTTTCTCAAAAAGATGCACATGAGTTTGCCAATCAGCTTCATAAGTTTCTAACAAAGTACGCTTAGGGGAGTCTCCAGTACAGTACTTCTTGTGATCTGCCTGCACTGAAAAGCTCTTTTTCATTGATAAATTTTATCTGGTTGATGATAGCTTTATGACCAACAAGACGATGTGACTTTTGTTTTGTTTTTGTGTTGAAGAGTTGTAGATGATTCTCCTCACCGCTGGAATAGACAGCGGTTGTTCCACTGGGACTTATCCCTACACAGTAAACCAAAAAATCACTTTTGATATGGTACGCTTTTTTCCCTTTTTGGTACAC
>JALWLL010000009.1 GCA_026996295.1 Sulfurimonas sp. | reverse complement strand
AATGAATGTTTATCTTGAATATCTAAAAAATGCGGCATAGGGTAACAGGTGAGGATGAAATTAAATCTTTTGGAATGTTGTCTTAGATTTTAGGGGCATTATAGGGGTATCCATTTCATGAATTTGGACATTATATTTTGTTGCTAATCTGCCTAATGTATTATTTGATAACTCTTCAAACTTATCTATTATTGAATAATCTTTAGCAGAATATTCTCTAGAACTTCCAAAAATACCACATTCACCAGAATTATTTACTAAGGCAAGCTTAAACCCATCAACTCTTTTTTCTTCTCTTTTGCTAACAGGCTTTGGATTAGTTATAAATAATTCAAATAAATTATAAATATTACTGTATTTAAAATTTTGTTGTTCAACAATATTTTTTGAGTTTTCTGTATCACTACATCCACTAAATCCAAATAGCAATAAACTTGCTAACATACTAAAAATAAATCTTTTCATTAAAGACCTCCAAAAGTTTTTAGACTAATAAATTAGCCATATATAAACTTCCAGATAAGTTGGACTTTTAGATATAACGACTGAGTTGAGAAATGTTTGAGCCGCAGGGTCAAATATTTCTCTCCAATGATTTGTTAAATAAACTGTTAGATTCTTTCCTTTTTTACAAGTTTCCAATAATGTTCTCCTAATGGTGTTAATTTGCAACCAGTACTATTCATTGCTGCATAATACATATGTTCCTCATCAACTGGTACAACTAAGTTTACTCTATTATATTTCTGTAATATTCTAAATTTCTCAACATTTTCTTTTATAGGTTCAGGTAAATCTTTAAAATCTATATTATCTCTTTTGGGTTCAAATGTTGGATCTAATTTAAAAATAGAATTTATTTCTTTAAATAATGTAGTTATCATTTTTAAGTCTTCTAATGAAATTGGTGCTTGAACTTTTCTTAAACTCGTAAAACTTTTAACATTTGTTTTAAAAATAGGTCTTTGTTCCCAAGGACCAAGTGATTGGTCAATATGAGCATAAACACTACCAGGTGTTATATCGCCTACTAAATTTGAAGCACTTCCTGTAAGAGCATCAACTAATAAACTTGTAAAAACCCCGGAACCATTTTCTTCAACTGCATATTGAGTTTCAGAAGAGGCAGTTAAGATCGTCATTCCTTCACTCATTGTTGAAACATTTGTATTTCCTACTTCTTTTCCCATAAAACCAGCATGACAACAATCAAGTATAATTATTTTATTTCTTGCTTTTGATTCATTAGCAATTTGCAAAAGCTCTGTTAATGGAAAGCCATCATCTCCTTCAGAACAATCACTTGTAATTAGATAACCACCTGAATTTTCAACATATCCGTGACCTGAAAAATAAAAAAGAGCAACATCTGAATCATCTTTAAACAATTCTTTCGTAAGTTCTTTCAAATTCTTTCTACTTATTGCAGAAGATTCGTTACTTGCTACCTCTAATTTAGTAGCAAAGTTGATTGTGCCATCATTATTTCTTTCTAAAACAGATTTTACAGAATAGGCATCATTTACACAACCAAATAATGGTGCTACATTTTTATAATAATCGATACCAACAATTAATGCCTTTCTCATTTTATCCCCAATTTTTAATTGCATTAGCTATTGAAGAGGCTTGCCAACTTACAATTTCATCAGCATTTGTTTTAACAGTATCAGATATTCTAATTGCTCCCCAATGTCTAACCGCAATAATAGGTTTATTGTATTTTTTGGCAATATCTATTTCTTTTTTAATCCATTTGCTATATGTGGCATATACACCTGCAAGTATAATTACACAACTAACACCTTTTATTTTTGCTTCAATAGCTTCTTCAAGTTCCCAGTCATAACCACTAGTATGTATAGGATCATTTTTAGGTACAGAATGATCATAAAAAGATATTTCTTCCTGCTCAAGAAACTCAATAATTTTATCATATGCATTATCATATGCCCAAGAATGGCTTATAAATAATCTGTAAGTTTTTGACATTTTAGTTCTCCTTTGTTATTTAACGACTATCGTGAGGAATAAATTAGCCGTCAGGGTAATTTATTCCTCCTCCTCGTACTTGTTACACTTTTTTCATAAATACATTAACTCTTCTAAATGTCTCAAAATATCTACCATCATCTTGGATTGTTGCTTTAAGCATTTTCTCTATGACTTCATTTGTAAAAGGTTCTTTTTTATCATCTGGCAAATATTCTAAAAAAGGCACAATGCTTGGTTGTTCTATCCATCCAATTAATGCTTCTTTGTTTGGAAAATATCTATCTGCATTTTCTCCCCAAATTTTTACATTTGAAAATTGAAAGTTATCAGTTATATTTTTATATTCATCCAATGTTGGCATAAACCAAGGCCAATCAAAATTTTTAAAATAGTTTTGATACTCTTTTTTTTGGATGGTTTGTTTGACAATATTAAAAAAGTATGAACAGTTACCATCTGCTGCAAAGTTAAAACGAATAATTCCATTTTTGTTTAAAATGATAGATAGTTTTTCATAAAGCTTTTGATGATTTTTAACCCAATGAAGAGCAGCATTTGAAAAAACAATATCAAATTTATCATCTATCTCTATGTTGTCAATATCCATAAGCAAAAATTTAAGATTATTACTTTCTTTTTCTTTTGCAACTTCAATCATACCTTTTGAAGCATCAATTCCTATAACCAATCCATTTGGCACAAGGTTTGAGAAAATTTGAGTTAGGACACCATCTCCACAACCTAAATCAAGGATTTTTTCATCTCCTTTTAAATCTAACTCAGATATCAATTTGTTTCCCCACTCTTTTTGGTGTGCTGAAGCTTTTTGGTATTTTTTCCCATCAAATTCATGTGCCATTTGTGCTCCTTTTCTTGGTTGACATGATAGCATTTTTTTGTAAGTGTAACGGGGGCGCGGGTGAGCTGCGACTAAATTAGAGAGCTTGCTCTCGGATTTAGTTGTCTGCTCCTCCCGCTTGTTATCTGGCGCTGTGCGACAGATGACCAGTGGGTGTTCAACCCGCGCCCCCGTTATCCGGTCACGCAGTGAGCGGATAACGGCTGAAGATAGCCAATAAATTGCCACTAGGTAATTTATTGGCTACTCTGTCTTGTTATGTGTGTGCTTGTAGTGGAAATCTTTCAGGGTGTTCTATCATCTCTAAACTCAAATCTATATCTAAATTTTCCCAATAAAGATGACCTTCTCCAAAACTTTCAACTTTTGTTATGTCATTAATAGTTTTATCTTTAAACCAAGGAAACTGTTCATAAGGCAAAAATAGTTCTTTGTCTCCTGCTAATATCCATAATCCATGGTTTGATATATTTGTTACTTCAGTTTCCAAAGTATTCCTCCCATGCTTTAATAAAATCTTCGTAATGCTCTTCAATAATTTTTTCAACTTCATTAAGCTCTTTTCGTGAAAGCTTATAGTTTTTTGCTAATTCAATTTGAGGATCTAACCAAAATTTTGCTTCGCCATGTTGGCATTGTACATGAACATGCTGTCTTAATTCTTCTCTTGAAAAGAAGAAAAAACGATAGCCTTTGATTTTTAAAATTGTTGGCATTTTAAAGTCCTAAAATTTGTTTATAAAGTATTTTAGCATAATTTTAAAATTCTAAGTTTTATGAAAGTCATATTCTACACATAACGACTGAAGATAGCCAATAAATTGCCGCTAGGTAATTTATTGGCTACTCTGTTTTGTTAAATAGTTACTCTGTAATTAAAAACTGAGTTAGTTGTCCTGCTATTTGAGGTAATCCGATACTAACTGTAATAATATCTGCGATACTACTTAAAACTTTAATGATTTTTTTCCCTGAATCTGTATTTGTCAAATTTGCTCTATACTTTTCATCTAAAAAAGCATGACCGAGAGTAGCTTCTATTGATTCCATAATAGGAATAATCCCAGATATATTATATTCGTCAATTGAAGTTAAAATTTGTCTTAAATATCTTGTTAAATATTTTTTAAAATTTTCGTCAAGATCCATTTTGATAATTTCTTTTAAAATAGTATCAATTTGTTCTCTAATCTTTTCTATTTTTTCAGTAGATAGAATTGTTATATTTTCTTTTGTATCTAGTAAATCAACAGACATTGTTAAATAGTTAATTGTATGCTCATCAATATGTTGAATAAATTTACTCCATTGACCATTTAAATCATGTTGAGTAAAGGCTGTATTTACTTTTGCACTCCAATGTTTATGCGAATTTTTTTGATTAGGAAAATTATTTTGAATATCATTAATAACTTGATTAGGTAATTCCATAACTTTTCCAAGTCTTGATACGAGTAAAGCATCATTATTCGCATTCACATTTAAAATTTTTCTCCAAGCTTCTCTACCTGTTGAATGTTGAGATATTTTTTTGCATTCTTGTAAAATATACAATAATCTTCCTGCTGGATTGTCTGTGTTCACTTAAAAACTCCTTTGCTTATTTAACGGGGCGCGCGGGTGAGCAGCGATCCCAACTGAAAATTTCAATTTTTTGGTGGGGTTGTCTGCTCCTCCCGCTTGTTGTCTGGTGCGGATGCAACAGACAGCGAGTGGGTGTTCAGCCCGCGCGCCCCGTTGTCTTGGATGCGAAGCGTCCAAGACAACGACTGAATATAGCCAATAAGTTCCCGTTAGGGTACTTATTGGCTACTATGTCTTGTTACCTTTACCTTTAGTTTAAGTCTATAGGTATGTTTTTACTTTTACAATACTTTTCTATGTCACTATCTTCTGTTAAATATCTATCACAAAATTCAGTAAGTTCTTTTTGTGATGATTCAAGATATTTCTCATCTGCTGTTAATATTTTTTCTACATTTAATATAAATTTTTCAAAATCAACATTTACTTTAGAAAGTTTATCTATTGTTTTAAAATCTAATTCTTTATATTTTGACTGAAACAAAATTTTACTTTCAAAAGGGTTTGCATTTAATTGGATAACACCAATACCAAAGGACTGATTTAGTCTTTCTATTTCATCCATAAGACTACTGCTTATCTCAAATGCAACCAAGTAACCATAATTTGCCCAACTTGAATTTGAAACGGCTTGAAAATAACATTTTTTAAGTTCATAATCTGTATTTATCTCTTTTTTCACTTCATATGAAGTGATTTTGAAAATATCTTTTGTATTTAAAACTTTAACAAATTGTTGAGTAGTTTTTGTTTGTAGTCTTAAGAAGTTAATACCTATCATATCAGGGTGAATCCATTTTTGATGATTGTCATTATTATTTTTCGATACTTCATGTAAAATTGTTTTTGAATGAATATTTTTAGAGTTTAAATAGCTTGAAAGTAAGATATGTAAATCTCTTTCATAATATTTTAAATTTTCTTTTTTTGAAACAATTGGCTTTTCTAAAATCTCTTCTACAATATTTTCAATATCAACAAGTTGTTCATTTTTTGTATGATAATATAAATAAAAGTTTCCATTACCTTTAACTCTTTTTATTCTTGTATCTCCACTTCGGATAAAGTCTCCCAATAAGGCTGATACTGTTCTCTCTGGAGTTTTACCTTTTGTAAATTCATAATATTTATTTTGTGTTAAGTGGTTATAAACTTGAGTATGAGTTGATAATTCTTTTAACTCTTCAAGACTTTTTAGTATGGCTTCTTTTATTGTCATTCTTCTAATACTCACTTATTTTTTATATGTTTATGTTGTAAGGTAACGACTGAATATAAAAATATGTTACCCATCTTTGTAGTCTTTTAAGTCCTACAATGGTATCTAAACTTCTCTAGTTTTTCAAGTTTTTTTCGGCTAGGGTAACATATTTTTTTACTATGTCTTGTTATGATGTCAATGTTTCTTATGTCCTTAAAGTTACAACGAAAGTCCGTTGAGTTTTTAAGGGTTTTTCACTTGCTACTTTTAGTAAGCTTGTTGGCGTTTGCTGAGAAGGATTTTTACTTTCTTCCTTGCGTTTAGCTTGTAAACTCTCTCAATAAAATTTCAACTTTTTTAAAACAGGCTTCCCTAAGCTAAGTGCTTACTACTGACTCATAACGACCGACTTGAGAAATAAATGCCTCTCTAGCAGTTTCTCAATACTTGTTAATTTCTATTACAAGTATACCTGAGAACTCTTTAAAAATCGCCGAGGGCATTTATTTCTTTCCAAGGTTTTGTTATATCTTTTAAAGTAGTAGTTCACTTAAAGATGGAAAGTTTTCAGGTCTAATATCTTCAGTCCAAGTGAGTTTTCTTTCACTTTTGGAAATTTTCAAATCATTAATACTCGCAAATCTAATTTTCATTAATCCATTTTCATCAAATTCCCAGTTTTCATTTCCATAGCTTCTGTACCACTGCTCCTTTTCATCATGCCATTCATAGGCAAATCTGACTGCAATTTTATTATCAGTATAAGCCCATAACTCTTTACATAGTTTATAATCTAATTCTTTAGAAAACTTGTTTTCTAAAAAAGAGATTATCTCATCTCTACCATTTACAAATAAATCACGATTTCTCCAAATACTGTCTCTACTGTAAGCCATAGATATTTTTTGAGGATTTTTTAAGTTCCATCCATTTTCTGCCATTCTCACTTTCTGTTTTGCGCTCTCTTCATTAAATGGAGGTAATGGTAATTTTTTTTCATCTTGCATTTTAGTTCCTTTATTTAACAACCAAACGATTGTTTTATATATTAGACTAAAAAAAATTATTTCACTAAAGAAATAATTTTTTCACCAACTTTAAGATAATTTTGAGATGAACTATAAAGTGTCATCATCATAATTTCACCTTGCGTTAAAGCTACATATCTTTTTGATAAAGCTTCTGCTTTGTCTTGTTCATAACAACAGATTAAAATATGCTTTAAAGCTTTTTCCCAATTTGTGAAATACTGTTTTATCTCATCTTTAAATAAAGCATTTTCATTTGAAATTTCTAATGCTAAATTTCCCAATAAACAACCACCTTCACTATTCAAAAAATAATCATCTATTTTTTGAATAAACTTTTGGACTTTTACTTTTGGAGTTAAATTATCTTGATAAGCTATATTATAAATATTGTCTTCAAAATATTTATGAATATATTTTAAAGATTCTAATCCAATCTCTTCTTTACTTTTAAAATGATGATAAATACTACCTTTTATCAATCCACAAGCATTAGCAATATTTGCCATTGATGTATTGTAATATCCATTAATTTTAAAAAGTTTTATAGAGTGTTGTAAAATCTCTTCTCTTGATGTTTTTTTTAGTCCCATAATATCCCAAACGATTGTTTTGCAAATTCTATCTTATTCTTTTTGTAATGTCAATATGTATTGTCTGGATATAACGGCTGAGTACAAAAATATGTTACCTGTTTTTGTACTTTTTTAAGTTCTACAATGGTAGCTGAACTTCTCTAGTTTTTCAAGTTTTTTTCGGGCGAGGTAACATATTTTTGTTGCTACGATTTGTTATATCCTCAGTGAAATTCTTGATGTAGACACACCAAATAAAACTTGGGAATGAGCTATTATTATACCTTAAAGTGAATATCCAATCATAGTGGAGTATCCCATATAGGGGATTTAACTTGAATATCGTATGAATATGAATCTAATTGTACATCTCTTCGAAAATAAGAATATTCTTCTAACATATTAACAACATCACAAGTATTAAATATATCTTCTAGGTTATATTTTTTTATCAGTATGGCTGTTGATAGTTCACTTAATCTGTCAATTTCATCATAACGAATATTTCCTGCTTCTAAAATATTTTTTATTATGTTTTGATTTAATACCTTCATGAAGTGATCTTTAAACAGTATGATTCTATCAAGCAATATAGGATGTCCTTTCCTTGTAATTGGTTTATTGTTTAATAAATGAAAAATATAAAATAGTTCATTCATTGATATGAAGATTATATAAAATATTTCATTGAAATTAAAACCTAACTTTCGTATATTTTCTAAAAGCTCAAATTCTCCAAGTACACTATTTATAGAAGCATATTTATCTGCATCTATTTCAAGATATAAATTATCAAGATTTTTTTGATTGTTTTCTTCAAATTCTAAAATTATATTTAATGACTTAGTATTATGTAGATATTTTATATGTCCTCTTAGAATATGGAAAAGTTCATGATAGAAAATATGATTAAGAAAATACTCATTAATATATTTCTGAAGTTTATTTCTATTGCTTTTGTCATAAAATTTCTTTTTATCAATGTTTGAAAAACACTCTTTATATTTACTTGTTAATTCAATACTTAGTCCATCAATTAATGTAAGTAGATGTGGACAAAAGACAATTTCATACGAATTATCTTCTAACATCCTGGCATGTGCATTGAATTTTTTTCCTTTTGTTTGCATTCTATCAATTACAATAGAGATATTTAGATGAGTTAAATCCTCTTTTTTTAAAATATTTTCAAAGTTAGACTCAATATCCTCTAGCTCTTTTATTCTTGTATCATCAGATTTGATTTTTAACGAATTTTGATATAGCTTTTCTATTGTATTCATTAGTTACTAACTTTTTTATTTTCTAGGAGCGACACATCTAACTAATGCAGGATCTCCAAATGAACGACTAGTTGCACCACTCGAAAAAACAAATTGAGTATCTCCATCATTGCCCCAGTAATATTCCCTTAATTGAATATGTTTTAATGCTTTATATGGTTTGTTCTTTCCCCAAATATCACATATATTTCGTAGTTCTGAAATACTTGGTAATCTCCAATTTTTAGACCTTTTATAGTTTAATTTTTTACAATAGCTATTCGCTTGATTATAAGACATCATTTTTGTTTCATTTATAAGGCTGTCTTGCCACATCAAATCACCATACTTCATTATCGTTTTAAAATCTTTTTTTTTGGATCTTTCTTTGATTTTTTCTAACTTTATTTTTTCTTTAAGTTCTGCTTTCTTGATTTCTTTTTGTAACTCATTTGTCTTTACCCAATATTTATAATTTTCCTCTCCTTTATGAGGGGATTGAATAAGAGTATCTTTTTTGTCTTTCTTAATTCGTTTCCAACTAGCAGGACTGTGAACATTAGCACAATGATTATCCATCATAAATTTTGCTTTATTGCCAACTGTATTTATTTTTATCAAATCTTCTTGATATTTACATCCTGTTACACCTGCATAAAGAGAAATAGAAACTAATGATAGTGAGATTATTTTTTTTAACATTTAAAACCTTTATTTTTTTGTAGCTACATCTTTGAAAATTAATATTTTGATATAACGACTGTCTTGAGAAATAAGTTGCCGCTAGGCTACTTATTTCTCTCCTAGAACTTGTTATATGACTGTCGTTTAGTAAATAGATGTTTACTTATTTTTATTATATTGTTCGACTCGTAGCTTTTGTAATACTGCATTATATGTTGAATTAATTACATCTCTATCAACATTTTCTTGTATAGAATAATTTCTATTTAATCCACCTCTTGTATTACCAGTTATCCCAGTTCCTGCATTCCAACATTTTTTTGGAATATTACCAAGTTTTTTTACCTCATTTAATTTTTTATTATCTGAGTATGGTAAATTCATTTTTGCATAAGCTAATGCTGTTGCGTAACTTGTACATTCTTTACTTGGAGTAGCCAGTAATATGCTACCTGTTATTAATGTCATAAGTACAATTTTTTTCATTTTATCTCCGTTTTAAATTTAGTTTATAAATAGTTCAATGCTCATATAACGACTGAATAGAGAAATATTTGAGCCGCTAGGGTCAAATATTTCTCTCCTATGTCTTGTTATGATGTCGTGCTACTGATGTTCTTAAAGTTACAACGGGAGTCCGTTGAGTTTGTAAGGGTTTTTTCAGTTGCTATATTGAGTAAGCTTATTGGCGTTTGCTGAGAAGGCTTTTCTCTTCTTTACTTGGCGTTTAGCTTCTAAGCTTTCTTCATAAAAGTTTCAACTTTTTTCAAACAAGCTTCCCTAAGCTAAGTGCTTACGACTGACTCATAACGGTCGAGTATAGAAATAAGTGACCTTATTTTATCTCTCAACTTTTTAACAGTTTTTTACTTTTAAAAATTATAGCAAAATAAACGCGGCTAGGTCACTTATTTCTCTACTACGTCTTGTTATGATGTCGTGTTTTTGTTGTCTTGAAAGTTACAACGGAAGTCTGGTTTGTTTCTCAGGGTTTTACAGCGTTTACTTCTTTTTTTCTTGTTGGCGTTTAGGAGTAGGCGAGTAAGTTTTTTACTTGTGTTTTAGTTTCTAAACTCTACTCTTTAAAGCTTTTTTCTCTTGTGAAAAGCTTCAAATAAGCAAAGTGCTTCTTTCGACTCATAACTCTTTATTCAACGAACATTTTACACAAATCAACTCCGAAAAGCAACATTAACAAACATATGGTTTGTGTGTTAATTGTTAAAAATATGACTATTTGCCAAATAATTGACTGTTTTTTGTAAAAACTACTACTTTTCTTAAATATATCATGTGTGTTAAATATTATATAGCTAAATAACACTCATGTTTATGTGTTATTTGGAAGATTCTGGCAATAACAAACAAAATGTTACTTAAGCGGAGGTGTAAAATGCAAGTGAAGAGAAAAGTGTTAGAGAACTTTCATAGAAATGAGATTGATATTCTATCTCATTTACATTGTTAACCAAAATATTGATTAAAATTCTTCAAAAAAATGGAGACTATTTATGTACTCAACTCTTTATGCCTTTGTAGAAAGTACAAAGTTTAAAAACTTTATCATTTCGATGATTCTTCTCAACGGTGTTATCTTAGGTCTTGCAACCTCTCAGCCTCTTATGGCCTCTTACGGTGAGCTTATAACTCTGTCTGACAACATTATTATCGGTATCTTTACCATAGAGATTTTGTTACGCATATATGTTCACAGAGTCTCTTTTTTCAAAGATCCTTGGAGTCTGTTTGACTTTTTTGTGGTTGTGATCTCCCTTGTTCCTGCAAATGACGGACTCTCCATTTTACGTGCATTGAGAGTTTTACGACTCTTTAGACTTCTGACGGTTGTACCACAGATGCGTGTTATTATTGCGGCACTTGTAAAGGTGATCCCGGGTATCGGTTCCATCTCTATGGTGGTGTTGTTGTTCTTCTATGTTTTTTCTATCATGGCGACCAACCTTTTTGCTGAAGCTTTTCCTCAGTGGTTTGGTGATCTGGGCAAGTCGATGTACACACTTTTTCAGGTTATGACGCTAGAGAGCTGGTCTATGGGGATCTCACGACCTGTTATGGAAGTGTTCCCGTATGCTTGGGTGTTTTTCATACTGTTTATACTTCTCGTTACTTTTATTATGATCAACCTTTTCATAGGTATCATTGTGGATGCGATCTTCACCATAAAAGAGGATGACAAAAACGCTTTGGAGGAAAAGGAAGAAGTAACACTGCAAACACTTCAGTCTGAGATAGGGGAGTTGAAAGCTTTACTGCAAAAAGTGCAAAACAAACTCTAAAAACCTTACAGTCCTTCTAAGAGCACATGCCAGAGTCTCTCGATCTCCACATCAGATAAAAAGAGACTCGACTTATGGTGAAAGAGTTCCAGAAGTGCTTCTTGGTTGAGACTCAGAGTATGTGTGCACTCTTTATGTGTTGGAAGATATGCACGTATGAGAGATATCTCCCCCCGTATCTTCTCATGACATAAAAAACACTCCATCTCCGTATGGAGTCGCCCCTCATGTTCGAGAAGTTTTACATAGGATTCTACTGCTATACGTTTGGGGTTTTGTTTGCTCCAGTTTTTTGAGGCATTGTCGAGCAGGAGGAAGTAAAACTCATCTATATCTTCTGTGTCTTTGAGATGTTTGTAAAAAAGTGCCGTAAAATCCTGCCAAAGTCGTAAAAGTTTGTGCTCGTTGATCCACGGGTATCCTATGTGAATGACATCTTTGAGTCTGGATATGGTTGACTTTGCAGAAGATTCTTTTTCATAGTCGATTTTAAAGCCGAGATTTATAACTCCATGGCGCGCTCCATAGAACCTATAAAGAGTATCTAAGCTATCTCTTGATACTATGGTGACTATAAGATCTTCATCTTTGACCTTGTTGAGATTGATTATATAACCTTGCATTTACCTGCTTCTTTTATACACAAAAGTGTAATTTCTTCTAAAAGTGTTTTCACAATTATACTTTCTTAAACCTTTAAATAGTACAATATAACCACTTGTCTCTAAATAGACTAAGTTTCTTTAAAAAGAGATTAATTTTAACGGAAATTAGCATAAAATTATAAATTTGGGAGTTAGAATGGTTGAACATCATGATTTACTAAGATCGTTTAAGGATAACTGTGGGTTTGGTCTCGTCGCCAACATCAACAACAAAGCTTCTCGTAAAGTTTTGGCTGATGCCATCACAGCACTAGAGCGTATGATGCACCGTGGTGCTGTTGCGGCAGATGGAAAAACAGGTGATGGAAGTGGACTTCTTTTGTCTATGCCTGAAGAGTTTATCCGCAAGGAAGCTCAAAAAAGCGGAGTGGAACTTCCAAAACAGTTTGCTGTTGCTTCTGTATTTACAAAAGAGTTGCAACATCTCGATACACTAGAGGAGATCTGTAATCAAAACGATCTCAAGATCATTCTGCGTCGTGATGTGCCTGTAGATACAAATGCCCTTGGTCAGCAGGCGTTAGAGAGTTTACCAAATATAGTTCAGCTTATCATCACTCCCAACTCCATAATGGCAACAAAAAGATTTGATGCTCTTTTATATCTTTCTCGCAAAGAGGCTGAACACCAACTCATAGATGACAGAGATTTTTACATAGCATCTATGAGTTCAAAAGTGCTTTCATATAAAGGGCTTGTTATGCCTACGCATATTGAAGAGTTCTATAAAGACCTTCAAGATGAGAACTTCAAGATATCTTTCTCTTTGTTTCACCAAAGATTCTCGACAAACACTCTTCCGGAGTGGCGTTTGGCTCAGCCGTTTCGTGCTGTTGCACACAATGGGGAGATCAACTCTGTTGAGGGTAACCGCATAAATGTAGAGATCAAAAGCGAATCCATAAAAAGTGACGTGTTTACCGATGAAGAGATTCAAAGACTTCTCCCTATTCTTCAACCGGGTTCATCAGACTCTGCTTCTGCCGATAACTTTTTTGAATTTTTGATCGTTAATGGGATGGACTTTTTTAAAGCTGTTCGTGCCGTTATCCCATCAGCATGGCAAAATGCTCCCCATATGGACCCTGAACTTCGTGCTTTTTATGAGTACCATTCAACAGTGTTTGAAGCATGGGACGGTCCCGCGGCGTTTTCAGTAACAGATGGGCGTTATATCGGTTGTGTACTTGATAGAAACGGTTTAAGACCTTCCAAATATATAGTAACCAAAGACAATAACCTTCTGATCGCTTCTGAGTATGGTGTTGTAGATATAGCAGAAGAGCAGATCAAAGAGCGTGGGCGTTTACAATCAGGTGAGATGCTTGGACTTGACCTAAAATACGGCAAACTTCTCAAATCAAATGAGATAGATGACTATTTGAAATCTTCAAACCCGTATATGAAATGGCTCAATGAACATATGATCTACCTCCAAGAGCATGTAGAGGAGCAGTACAGCGAATCAGCAGCGATGGAAGATGATACGCTTGTGAAAAGACAAAAGTTCTTTAACATTACAGAAGAGATAGTTGAGCAGGTGATTGAACCTATGATAAACGACGGCAAAGAAGCTGTCGGTTCTATGGGTGATGATACTCCGCTGGCGGCTTTTTCTGACAAGCAAAGAAATTTCACCGATTTTTTCAAGCAAAAGTTTGCTCAGGTAACAAACCCACCGATTGACCCTATCCGTGAAAAAGTTGTTATGAGTCTCAACACCGGTTTTGGTGAGGTGCACAATATACTCGATGAGATCCCATCTCACGCCCATAGACTTAAGTCTATTTCACCTATCATCACTTTAGAGAAGCTAGAGGTTCTCAAGTCGTTTGGTGATGAAAAATCGCCGAGTTTTCAGTCTTTTTATAAAAACAATACTTTCTCAACCGCATATACAGGAAGTTTAAAAGATGCTTTAGATGCTTTAGTGGAAAAAATTGCCGACTCTGTAAAAAATGATGGAACACGCATAGTTATTTTAGATGATACAGGCTTCAGTGAGCAACATAAAGTGATCCCTATGGCTATGGCAGTGGGGCGTGTGAACTTTGCACTGCTTCGCAGTAAAATTCGTCATCTTGTTTCTATCATATCTGTAACAGGTGAGGTTGTTGACTCCCATTCCGCTGCAGTGCTTATCGGCTATGGTGCGAGTGCTATCTATCCAAACTTACTTTTTGCGACGGCTATCAAGCAGTTACAACGTAAGAAAAACGAAAAGATCACAATCCCAGAAGCTCTCAAGTCAGTGCATGCAGCACTCAACGGCGGGCTTTTAAAAATCATGTCCAAAATGGGGATTGCTACGATAGCTTCATACAGAAACTCAGGTCTTTTTGATGTTATGGGTCTTTCCCGTGAAATTGTTGAGGAGTGTTTTGAGTCTTCTCATGTTGCTGTTCCGGGTCTTTCATATGAAGATATTGATGAAAGAATTGAGAAGTATCATAAGTCTGCATTTAAAAATGATGGGTTTAAGAAAATATTCCCTCTCAATATCGGTGGCTTTTACAAGTTCTACACAGGTCAGGAACATCATGATTTTGGGCCGGCTGTTATCCATGCTATCCATAAGATGGCATCGAGTGGAAAAACAGAGGATTTTGAAGCGCTTAAAAAGGTTGTCAATGGTCGCGGTCTTAAAATGATCCGTGACTTCTTAGATATAAAATCGGACAAAAAACCGATAGATATCTCAGAAGTGGAGCCAAAAGAGGCGATCTTTAAGCGTTTTGCATCAGCTGCGATGAGTCTTGGTTCTATCTCTCCTGAAGCTCACGAGACCATTGCTATTGCTATGAACAGAATCGGTGGACAGTCTAACTCAGGTGAAGGTGGAGAGGATAAAGACCGCTTTGGTACTGAGAGAGTCTCTAAGATCAAACAGGTTGCATCGGGTCGTTTTGGTGTGACACCGGCGTATTTACGTTCGGCTGAAGAGATTCAGATCAAAGTTGCACAAGGTGCAAAACCGGGTGAGGGCGGTCAGCTTCCAGGGCATAAAGTAACGCCGCTTATCGGTAAGCTTCGCCATACTGTTCCGGGTGTTACACTGATCTCACCTCCGCCACACCACGATATCTACTCGATCGAGGATTTGGCACAACTTATTTTTGATATGAAACAGGTAAACCCAAAAGCTCGCGTTGCCGTAAAACTTGTTTCTACCATAGGTGTTGGAACTATTGCCGCAGGTGTTGCAAAAGCGTATGCTGACAAGATTATTATCTCCGGTGGTGACGGTGGTACGGGTGCCGCTCCGCTTACTTCCATCAAATTTGCAGGTAACCCATGGGAGTTAGGACTCTCAGAAGCTCATAATGCTCTCAAAGCAAACAACCTTCGTGGTCTTGTGGAGGTGCAAGCCGATGGTGGTCTCAAAACAGGTCTGGATGTCGTAAAAGCTGCACTTTTAGGTGCAGAGAGCTATGCTTTTGGTACAGGTGTACTTACGATCGTTGGTTGTAAAATGCTTCGCATATGCCATGTCAACAAATGTTCAGTGGGTATCGCTACACAAAATGACAAACTTCGTGAAGAGTTCTTTAAAGGGCATGTAGATCAGGTGATCAACTACTTTACACTTTTAGCTGAAGATATTCGCTCAATCATGGCGGAACTTGGTTATAAAACTATGGAAGAGATGATAGGTCGCGTTGATCTGTTGAAAGTCAAAGATGCTCCGTTAGCCAAAAAATTTGACTTTTCTTCCATACTTCATCAGGAAGAGGGGATTAACACACATCAACAAGCGTTTAACCCGCCGTTTGATGATAACGCATTTGAAAAAGATGTCCTTAAAGAAGCTATGGTTGCCATAAAACATCCGGAGCATCCGATACGTATAAAAAGAGAGATTCAAAATATTCACAGAAGTTTTGGTGCACTTGTCTCAGGTGAGATCGCACAATACTACGGTGATGAAGGTCTGAAACCTGATACTATTAAGATCAACCTTAGCGGTATAGCGGGTCAGGCTCTTGGTGCATTTTTGATCCCGGGTGTTTCCATCTACCTTGACGGTGTAGCAAATGACTACATCGGTAAAGGTATGCACGGTGGTAAGATCATCATAACTTCTGATAATGAAGGGGAAGAGTATTCAGCAGGGGGTAATACATGTTTGTATGGTGCTACAGGCGGTAAACTCTATGTCTCAGGAAGTGTGGGTGAGCGTTTTGCAGTTCGTAACTCTGGAGCGTTTGCTATTGTTGAGGGGACAGGGGACAATGCTTGTGAATATATGACAGGTGGTGTTGTTGTCATTCTTGGTTGTACGGGTATTAACTTTGGTGCAGGTATGACAGGTGGTATCTCTTTTGTATATGACAAAGAGCACAGTTTTATTGAAAATGTAAATGGTGAGCTTGTAGAAGCTGTAAGAATCGATACCGATGATGGTGATGAGGCACGACACTACCTCAAAAGACTTTTAAAAGATTATGTAGTTGAAACAGGTAGTGTAAAAGCACAGGATCTATTGGACAACTTTAGAGTAGAGGTGAGAAACTTCTGGCTCGTTAAACCTAAAAACTTAACAAAACTACCTCTTAACCTAGAGAACGGAGATTAATATGAGAGATTTTTTAGCAACTGAAAGAATAGACCCAACTAAAAGACTGGTGGTTGAGAGAACGAAAGATTTTGGTGAAATTTACGAAGTATTTAACAAGCATGATGCAGCTTCACAAAGTGACAGATGTATCCAGTGTGGAGACCCGTTTTGTTTAAACAAGTGTCCGCTTCACAACTACATCCCACAGTGGTTAAAAGCGGTCAGTGAAAAAGACCTTGAGTTTGCATTTAAGCTCTCAAATGAGCCATCGCCGTTTCCAGAAGTGATGGGGCGTGTTTGTCCTCATGACAGACTCTGTGAGGGTGACTGTACGCTCAATGACGGACATGGTGCGATCACCATAGGAAGTGTAGAGACACACATCACAGAAGCAGGGTTCAAAGCGGGCTATAAGCCGGAGTTTCCTGGAATAACGACAGATAAAAAGGTAGCTGTTATTGGAAGTGGACCTGCGGGACTCTCTGCTGCGACTTACCTTTTGCGCTCAGGTATAGCTGTGACTATGTATGAGAAAAGTGACAAAGCGGGTGGACTTTTAACTTATGGTATTCCAAACTTTAAGCTTGATAAAAAAATAGTAGAACGCCGCGTAAAACTTCTAGAAGAAGCAGGGCTTCAACTTATACTGAACTGTGAAGTGGGCAATGATATCTCTTTTGAAGAGATCGCTTCTAACCATGATGCGATGTTTATAGGTGTTGGTGCTACCAAAGCAAAATCTGCAGGACTTGCCGGCGAGAATGCATCAAATGTATATGCGGCAATGGACTACCTGACGGCAATTCAGCGTAAACAGTTTAAACTCTCTTATGATAAAAAGTTTGATTTTAAAGACCTTAACGTTGTCGTGATCGGTGGTGGTGACACTGCTATGGATTGTCTGCGTACTGCAAAACGTGAGGGTGCAAGAAGTGTTACCTGTCTCTACAGACGTGATGAGAAAAATATGCCAGGAAGTAAGAAAGAGTATAAAAATGCGATGGAAGAGGGTGTTGACTTTACATTCTTCGTTGCTCCAAAAGAGATCATTCTCAATGAAGAGGGACAGGCTGTCGCTGTTGAACTTGTAAAAACTACACTCGGTGCTAAAGATGAGTCCGGTCGTCAACGCATGGAAGAGGTAAGAGGAAGCGAACACAGAGTCAATGCTGATGTTATTATTATGTCATTAGGTTTTGATCCGGTCGTTCCTCCGTTTTTGGCTGAAAACGGAATCGAAACAAATTCATGGGGCGGTATCATTATAGATGAGCAAACACATGAAACGACAACTTCGGGTATTTATGCCGGAGGTGACTGTTACAGAGGTGCCGATCTTGTTGTAACCGCTGCATATGATGGTCGTGAAGCTGCTAGAAGTATTACGCAGTCACTTCTTAAATAAACCTCTTAGACTGACCCTTTTTGAAAGGGTGAGTCCACTTTTTTAACCCAAATCGTTTCAAAAAATTTCAAAATAAAGTATAAATTAGGTATAATCGCTATTATTTATACATATAAGGATATTTTTTGAACCTCTTAAATCTTTTTTCCAGAAACCAAACAACAAAACAGCAAGCAACTAAAAATGAAGCACCGGCACATTGGATCAAATGTCAATCTTGTCAATCTTTAATGTACTATAAAGAGGTTGAAAATCAAAACTATGTATGTCCAAAATGTGGTTACCATCTTCGTATCGGCGTGAAAGAAAGACTTGCTCTTTTAGCTGATGCAGAGAGTTTTGTAGAGTTTGATGAAAACCTAAAACCGGTTGATCCTTTAAAGTTTGTCGATAAAAAATCGTATGCAAAACGGATAGAAGAGGGGAAGAAAAAAACCGGAAGAAGTTCATCTGTTGTCAGTGGTGAATGTACTATCAACGGGGTTCCTGCACAACTTGTTGTATTTGATTTTGCTTTTATGGGTGGAAGTTTGGGCTCTGTAGAGGGTGAGAAGATTGTGCGTGCGGTAAACCGTGCCATAGAGAAAAAGCAGGGACTTATCATCATCAGTGCAAGTGGTGGCGCAAGAATGCAAGAGAGTACATTCTCACTTATGCAGATGAGTAAAACATCAGCAGCACTTGCCAAACTTGCCAAAGAGAAACTTCCGTATATCTCTGTGTTAACAGATCCAACTATGGGTGGAGTGAGTGCATCGTTTGCAACACTTGGTGATATCATCATCGCTGAACCGGGTGCATTGATTGGTTTTGCAGGTCAAAGAGTGATCAAACAAACTATCGGTTCAGATCTTCCAGAAGGCTTCCAAAGAGCAGAGTTTTTACTAGAGAAAGGTTCTATTGATATGGTGGTCAATAGAAATGAGCTTAAAAATACCCTCTCAGATCTTTTAACACTTCTAAAAGTTTCCTAAGCTATGCGACTCTATGCTTTATGTGATCAAGATCTTTTAGATAACAAAGGTATAAGTATAGAAGAGTTTGTCAATATAGCCAAACAAAACAATGCAGAGATTATTCAGTACAGAAACAAAAATGCAGATATAGCCTTTATAAAGCAGCAGCTTATACAGATACGCAAACTTTATGAGGGCTTTTTGATAGTCAATGACGCCTATGAGCTCATAGAGTTTTGTGACGGCGTTCATGTGGGGCAAGAAGATCTTAAAATGATTGATCAGGATATACACAAGGCTGTAAAGATTTTACGCAGTGTGATTAAAAATGATAAGATCCTCGGTATCTCAACACATAATGAGCAAGAGGTTGTGCAAGCCAATGCACTTGATCTTAACTATATTGGTCTTGGTGCATACAGAGACACAACAACAAAAAAAGATATATCTTCGGTACTTGGCACGAAGCTTGATGAGATAGCTTCCAAATCAAAACATCTTGTTGCTGCCATTGGCGGTGTGAAAAAAGAGGATACTTTTAAACATGTAACGTACCATGTTATTGGAAGCGGATTGGTAGAATAAAGTGAAAATAGATATCATAAGTATTGCCAAAAAAGAGCGTTCAACATATGATCCTTTGTATAAAGAGCTTCAAAAGATGATAAGTCGCTTTGCAAAAGTGGAAGATATAGAACTTTTTCCAAAAGATGTAGCAAAATCACACACAATTTCACCAGAGTCCTCAAAACAGGCATATACAAGGGCTCTTGAACCTTATTTAGGCAAAGGATTTTGCGTAAGTTTGCATCCTGATGGAAAATTAATCGATAGTTTTGAATTTAGTAAGCTTTTAAATGATAAAATGTCCGTTAAATTTTTCGTTGGTGGAGCTTATGGCTTTGAAGAGAGCTTTTTAAAAAAAAGTGACGCTGTTATAAGTTTAGGTAAATTAACTATGAGTCATAAAATAGCAAAAGTAGTTTTGCTAGAGCAGATTTATAGGGGTTTTTCGATTTTAAGTAACCACCCATATCATAAGTAAGGAAAGCAAGTGCAAGATAGTGAGTTAAACTACTTTAAAGAGATTTTAGAGAGTCGCAAGGCTCAGATATTAAAAAATATTTCTGGCGTTAATGATGAGTTGGATCAACTAAACTCATTGGAGTTAAATGATGAGGGTGACCATGCAGCCGTTAACAACAACTCTATGGTTGAGAGTGCAATAGTTTCTCAACAAGAGCAGGAGCTTAGAGAAATAAACGTTGTACTTGGAAAGATCGCAGCAGGCGATTATGGTGTTTGTGAGATGTGTGAGGATCCGATAGGTTTTCAAAGACTTAAAGTTAAGCCTCATGCGATATACTGTATTGATTGTAGAGAAATAGTAGAAAAATCAAACTAAATAAGGAAAAATTATGTATATAAAGCGATACACAATAGCAGCATTGATATTTATCATCTTAGCAGGATGGTATGTTTATGCTTTTATAACACAAGATAGTATGAGTCTGGATTTCTTTGGTATTCCATTGCCATCTTTGTCTATCGCTTTGTGGGTAGTTCTTCCGATGATCTTGCTCTATCTTGCAAGTGTATTTCATATGGCTTTTTATTCTATGCTTGGAAGTTTTAAACTTCGTAAATATGAAAAAGATTATGAAAAACTCATCGATGCCATCATAGAAGCATATCTTGGAAAAGAGAACAGAAACCATGTGTTTAAAACACCGAGATATAAACTTTTAGGCGAGTTAGTCGATAATACAGTGTTGTTTCCGTCTCAAACATTAAGTGCAGATACTGCAAATGAGAAGATCAATAACGTTATTAAGCTTATTAACAATATTAAAAGCGGCGAAGTTGTAGAGCTTAAGAAGTATTCATTGCCGGCAGATAATGCCTTGGTGATCCAAAATGAAAGAAATCGCTATAAAAAAGGTGATATTTCTGCGGAAGATATTTTGAGTCATGCAAACAAATATGACAGAAATTTATGTGTGGAAGCATATACCGACTATGTAAAAACAGCACCGCTTTATGCAATTGAGAAGTACAAAGAGTTCTTGACAAAAGAAGCACTCTTTATCATTCTTCAAAGAGTCAATGCAAGTGAGAACGCCTTAGAAGTTTCCAATGATGTGCTTTTAGCATTATTTGAGAAGTTGGATCTTGATAAGAATGATTATATTAAAATTTCAACTGTATTGGCAGGCGGTATGCTTCCAGAACAAAGAATCAAACTCTTTGAAACGCTCAGTGAAGAAAAAGATGAAGCGATGGACGCATACCTGTACACACTGTTTGATTTAGAGATGTTGGCACCTGCGGATGAGATTCTTGAAAACTCTCAGCCAAATGAGTACTTAAACTTTAAATCATACCGTGCACTAAAAGAGTGTAACAAACACTTTAATATAAATTTATTTATTTAATTTTTTTATAGTATAAAAGATAGTAAGCATTGTCTTTATAATATAGAAAATATTTCAAGGGCAACATACAATGTTAGACAAACTTTCTTTTGATAAGCCGGTATATGTACTGGCTCCTCTTGCAGGATTTACAGACCTGCCATTTAGAAGTGTTGTCAAAAAATTTGGAGCAGATTTAACTGTGAGTGAGATGATCAGTTCAAATGCTTTGGCACATGGCTCTAAAAAAACCCTCCATATGTTAGAAAAAAGTCCTCTTGAAGATCCTTATTCTGTTCAAATTGCCGGAGCAAGTACGGAGATTGTCAAAAGTGCGGTAGAGATACTCAACGATCAAGAGGGTATAGATATCATAGATCTCAATTGTGGATGTCCGGTTCCAAAAGTTGTAGGTCATGGAAGTGGAAGTTCACTGCTTCTGGATCTACCTTTGATGGGTGAGATCATCAAAACAATCAAAGATACTTCAAATAAAAAAATGACAAGTGTCAAGATACGACTTGGTTTTGAAAAAAAGAACCATATTGAGATCGCTAAAGTTGTCGAGGACAACGGTGCAGATTTTTTGGCAGTACATGGAAGAACTCGTGCGGGAAAATTTAAAGCAGCCGTTGATTATGATGCGATAAAAGAGATCAAAGAAGCGGTAGATATTCCGGTGATTGCAAATGGTGACATAGACTCTTACGAAAAGGCAAAATGGGTACTGGAACATACCGGCTGTGATGGTGTAATGATAGGTCGCGGAGCTGTCGGTGCCCCTTGGATTTTTCATCAGTTGAAAAATGGTTCTAGTGAGATTGATAATGGTGTAAAACATCAAATCATTATGGAGCATTTTGACAGAATGATTGACTTTTACGGTCAACGTGGTGTGGCTATATTTAGAAAGCATGTGCATACCTACTCCAAGGGCTACAGAGGTGCTTCTGTTTTAAGAAATCTTGTGAACAATATAGATGATATACAAGAGTACAGAAATGTGATCGATGATTTCTTTAAAAATCATGAAATGGCCTTTTAGATCATGGATGAACTATGCTAGATATCAGTGAATCGATTCAGACTCTGGACTATGGTGATATAGCAGACAACCTGCTACACTACTCCTATAACACGAGACATCTTTTGTCCTTGGTGGAAAAAGGTATAGATAAAGAGGATCCCTCTTATTTAAGTTCATACCGTTCATTTGAAGGTGAGGTTTTTGAAAATTTTATATATGAAAAGCTTTTAAGATATGTTGAAAACAACGATGAAGTTGAAAAGTTCATACTAAAAGGTTTTCATCAAAACAAACAAAAAGCTTATGCCAACACTCTTTCTATCAGTGAAAAACAACAAATAGTCTATAGAACTAAAAGTAGAGAGATCAGTGAGTTTGATGCTATGATCTTTACAAAAAAAGAGCTCTATTTTGTAGAGATGACACTAGTAAAGTCTGTATTAAAGCTTAGAAAAAGGCTTCGTAAGAAAAAAGCACTTTTAGAGATCATTTTTCCAAATTATGAGATCAAGGCATTGATCATTTTAAATGAGGGTGCAACGGGTGCGAGACAGTTTCCATCATATTGTAAAGTATGGTTTACAAAAGAGTTTTCTGCCCAAAAAGTACTTGAATATATCCAAAGTAATAAAAATACAAAATTGATGCCAAAATCAAGAGTAAAGTCCACGAAAATGGTAGAAGCACATACTTTGAAGCTTCATCCGTTTCGTTATTACAATACCCTCTCCTGGATCACTAAAACAATCAGAAGTCATAAAAAGCATATCTTGGATATGCAGTTTTTGATGAATCATAAGATTCAAAGGTATCATGATCTCTATACGAAATTTTATATAGGTTATATAAATATACAAGAAGCAACAAAGCTTTTAAACCTAGATGGGGACTACAATCCTGATCAGCGTGTCGTAGTGGCAATAGAGAAAAAACACTCAAATGAGATGGTTCTTACATACTATATACAGTTTACTCGTAAAAAACTTTACCTCTACTCTTTTGATGAGAATAATGCTATTGTGAAAGAGAAAAAAGATCCTTACGGGATCACTGTAACAGAAGTTTTTCATATCAATAAAATGATGGATGAGAGTTATGAGCTTAGTATCTCAAATATTAAAATGATTCAAAAGCTTTTACGGGAAAGATTTGAGAGAGACAATACTTAAAAGCACTCTCTCTATGTTTCATAGAGTATAGAAGCAGCTCTCTCTTTGTAAGCTTGCAGTGGTTCTTTCGTCTCATTTTTAGCATGTAAAAAGTCATCAAGCTCTTGGTGTCTGTTTTGTAAAATCGATTCAAAATCTTCCTGTGTGGAAGGTTTGTTTTGTGTAAATTTATCCAGTAAAATATTGCTTTTTCCCATAAGTACAAGATAACTTTGTTCTCCAAAATCCAACATAACAACCGTGTTTTCACTATCAAGCGCTTTTTGAAACCTGATGCTGACACTCTGATCACTCGCTGTATCTTTTAGATCATTTGTTTGTGTGTTTGGTGTAGGTTTGACAGGTTGTACCTCTTTAAAAAGCCAAGGGGAGTTGAGCTGTTTTGCCTGAGTCGGATTTACTCTTTTTTTGATAAACAAAAGTATGGCAATACCTATGATAAGTATAGCTATAACTATATAGTAGCTTTGCTCAAGATTGTCACTTTGTTTGGTTGGAAGTGATGCCAAAGGGTTGGACGTGCTCTCTTTATCCTGAGTGGCAGTAGATGTTTTTTGTGTGCTGCTTGGGGTGGTAAATCTAAGTCTGAGTCCGTATGCATCAGAAGTTTTTGAAGCCTGTAGTTTCACAGATGATGGAACCGATGCCGTGATTTGTGTATAGCCTGACATAGGGGTGATTGTCAAAGAGTGCAAAAACTTTGAAGAGAGCTTTTTAACTTTTGAAGACTCTATGGAAGCATCTTCAAGTTTTATGATTATTTGAGAAGATGTAGTGTTTTGTTTGATCACTCCCTCATAGGGGGTGTCAAAAGTTATCATAACATCGACTCTATCTGTTCTGTCATATATGTTGTAGCTTAAAATTTTAGAAGCGAACAAAGAGAGGGGGAGTAAAAAAAGCAGTAAATATTTGATCATAGTCTCTCTTTGGAAAGATGGTATAAAACAGCAGAAGAATCAAGAACCTCATTGATACGTATAGCAAGATTTTTTTCATAGACCATAACCTCACCTTTGCCTAATATGCGCCCGTTCACATAAGACTCCACACTTTCACCTGCAGGTTTTTTCAAGTCTATTATAGAGCCTTTTTCAAGCTGTAATATCTCAGCAATGCTAAGCTCTGTTTCTCCAAGATCAGAGATGAACTCCACTTCCATATCGAGAAGTCCTGAGTAGTTCATCCATGAAAGCTCTTTTTCCGGGTCAAATGGTGGTTCTTTGTCACCATAATGTAGTTTGTTCTTTGGCTTACGCATTAAGTTCCTTAATTGCTATGATCATATGTGTGTCACCAACCTGTATGAGTTTGGCATCATCATAATCCAGATCGAAATCCTCTACATCGATAAAGTGTGGTGTATTTATAGTATATGGGTTTATATTTGCCTCTTCGGCAATCACCTTGGCACTTCCAACAATGAGGTTTGTAGTCTCAAGCAGCATATCGATCAATGTCTCCTCATCACTTTCATCCTCTTCCAAAAAAACTTTTGAAATTTTTTGAACAAAGTCTTTTTCACATGCTATATAAACTCTATATGTTCTTTTATCAGATGAATCTATATCGATATAAGCAATTAGCGTTCTTCTTTTGTCAATACTGTCTTTGACGTTATGAGGTTCACGAATTTGATGGATACAAAAATTTTCAGATGCTTCTACTATGGTGCTTAACATTTTTCATTGCCTTTGGTTTGTTGCTTGATTATACTTTATTGAATCTCAAAACAAAGTTAAAATCTTTTCCATAAAACTACTATAAAGCGTTTATTGAGTATAATTCGCAAAATTTAATAGTGGTTATTGTATGCTTGAGCTGATCTTACTCGGATCCACTGTTGGTGTCTTGTCCGGGTTTTTTGGCATTGGCGGAGGAACTATCTTAGTTCCGATTTTGCTTATGCTTGGTTTTGAGACCAAAGCGGCTATCGGTATCTCTGTTATTCAGATGGTATTTAGCTCAATTTACGGAAGTTACCTTAACAATAAAAAAGGTACTTTGGATGTACCTATGGTGATGGTTATCGGTATCGGTGGTTTTGCAGGGGCACTCTTGAGTGGTTCTTTAGCCTCATACTTTGATGATGTAACCCTGGAGATTATATTTTTAGTGTTTGCTCTTTTTGCGCTTGCGAGAGTTTTTTTTAAACCAAAAGAGTATAAAGATCAAAAAGAGGTCAGTAAACTTCTCCTTTTTCTCATAGGTGTGGTTTTGGGAGCCGTTAGTATGACCATCGGTGTGGGTGGGAGTATTATACTTGTACCGATCTTGGTCGGCTTTTTACATGTGCCACTCAAAAAGGCGGTCTCTGCCGGTTTGTTCTTTGTGGTGTTTTCTTCTGTTTCAGGTGCCATTTCGCACTCGATGGATGAAAATGTGGACTATATGAGTGGTGTGATCATAGGTATCGCTTCACTTTTTGGTGTATATGTGGGGATCCATTTAAAAGAGAAGGTAAGTATAGATATACAAAGAAAACTGCTTGTCAGTTTTTATTTTATCGTGGTGGCATATTTGTCTCAGCGAATATTTTTAGGTTGGTATTGATAGATGAAGAAAAAAGATACAATTAAAATAACAGGTGCAAGAGAGAACAACTTAAAAAACATCTCTCTTGAAATACCAAAAAATGAGCTTATCGTTTTTACCGGGCTTAGCGGAAGCGGGAAATCAACACTCGCTTTTGATACCCTTTATGCAGAGGGTCAAAGACGCTATATGGAATCACTCTCATCTTATGCAAGACAGTTTTTAGACCGTGTGGGTAAACCTGATGTCGATAAGATAGAGGGGCTTACCCCCGCCATAGCGATAGATCAAAAAACAACTTCTAAAAACCCGCGTTCAACTGTTGGAACAATTACGGAAATTTATGATTATTTTAGGCTTTTGTATGCAAGAGTAGGGGTGCAACACTGCCATAAATGCTCTAAAGTGATCTCGCAAATGTCAGCTTCTGATATCATCAACGAGGTGGCAAAACTTCCAGAGGGAGCCAAGCTTGTTCTCATGGCTCCGCTTGTACGTGATAACAAAGGTGCTTATGCGGATCTTATCGAATCTCTTGTGCACAAAGGGTATGTTCGTGCTATGATAGATGGTGTTATGGTACGGCTTGATGAGGAGATAGAACTCTCAAAAACAAAAAAACATACCATAAAGGTTGTCATTGACAGAGTTGTGGTTAAAGAGGAAAACAAAGAGCGTATAGCTGCCGATGTTGAAAAAGCACTCAAAGAGAGTTACGGTGAGCTTGAGATCGATATACTCAATCATGAAGAGTTGGGACTTAAAGAGTCTCATATGCATTACTCTGAGCACAATGCCTGTTTTGATTGTAAGATTAGTTTCGATCCCTTGGAACCTTTGAGCTTCTCATTTAACTCACCAAAAGGTGCATGTAGTGAATGTGACGGTCTTGGGCTGCGCTATACGCTTGATGTGAACAAAATTATCGATCAGGACCTTAGCATAGAAAAGGGTGCTGTCAAGATCGTTTATGGCTTTAATAAGGGCTACTACTTTACTTTTTTAAAGGGTTTTTGTGCAGCCAACGATATAGATATAACCAAGCCCTATTCAGAGCTTGAAGCTCATCAGCAAAAAGCGATACTTCACGGCAATATAGGTGAGGTTGAGTTCTTATGGAAAAAACACAAGGTAAAACGTATCTGGCCGGGTATCATCCGTATCGCAT
>JALWLL010000008.1:1482-1710 GCA_026996295.1 Sulfurimonas sp. | reverse complement strand
CTGCCTGTTTTAGAATAGATAATATCTTGCTATCGCTAAATTTTGATTTTTTCATAGAAAATTCTCCTCTTCATATTTTACTGGAATTTTCTACTTTTGAAAAGAGTGGTTTTTCGGGAGGATTACCCAGGCAACACGTAAAAAATCAACAACAACAGAGAGTCTGGAGGAAGAGAACAGACGCTTACGCAAAGAGCTTGCAAATCTGAAGAAAGAGAGGGAGATTAA
>JALWLL010000008.1:0-1472 GCA_026996295.1 Sulfurimonas sp. | reverse complement strand
GCACACATACGGTATTGTCATATCCCGAAGGAGAACAGGCAAGATTATGCGTAAGCTCGGCCTTGTGTGCAAAACCAAAAAGAGATTCAGAGTCAAAACTACAGATTCCGATCATGATTTTATGATTGCACCAAATTTACTTAAACAAGACTTTTACGCATCAGCTCCGAATCAGGTATATGTCGGTGACATCACCTATATCCCTACAAAAGAGGGATGGCTCTATCTGGCGGTTGTTATCGATCTGTTTTCAAGAAAAGTGGTGGGATGGTCTATGGATGCAAGAATGAAAACATCGCTTGTGAACGATGCGCTCTTGATGGCTATCAAACAACGCCAACCTCAGGAAGGACTCGTCTGGCATACGGACAGGGATAGTCAGTATGCCTCCGATAGTCATCGGAAATTATTACCAAAGAGGCGACAGATATAGCACTCCGTGAGAAAAAAGATCTCGAAGATATTTTACAATGCCTTTGTGCCAAAAAGAGTGGCTGCCATATGGTCATAACCAATGATAAAAAGTTTTATGATTGCGGAGTCGATATAAAGAACGGGTCGGAGGTTTACTAATTTACTTTTTTATTTGTATTGACTTGATATCTGCAAAAAAGCTATAATCATTTTATGAGAAAACAGATCATCTGGAATGAAGAAAAAAATCAACTGTTGCAAATCCAAAGAGATTTGAGTTTTGAGATGGTTGAAGAAAAAATGATAAAAAAGGAGATTTTGGATATCAGAGATCATCCAAATAAGGTAAAGTATCGAAATCAAAAGATTTTGATTGTGGAGTTAAACGGTTATATCTGTATGTGCCTTTTGTGGAAAATGAGCATAACTATTTTTTGAAATCTATCATTCCAAGCAGAAAGCTGCATAAAGCGTTTAAAAAGGATGAATCATGAAAGATTATATTTTGGATAATGAAGAAAAAGAGCTTTTAGAAGAGATAGAAAACGGAGAGTGGCGATCTGTTGACAATCTGGAAGAAGAGAAAGCAAGTTTGGCAGAGAGTGCGAAATACTCAAAATTTCTGAAAGAAAAAAAACAGGTGAGCATAAGATTTAGCGTTGAAGACTTGATAGCTATAAAATCAAGAGCGAAACAACTCGGTATGGGGTATCAAAATTTAATACAGCTTTTGGTGCATAAATATGTCAATGATGAGACATCCTTGAAATTATAAACGCGGGTCGGAGTTTTACTAATTTACTATTTACAAAAAGGATAAGGAGCTTATTATGGGTGCGGTGAGACTGGAAGATATTCATTATACTTACGATGACTATAAACAGTGGGAAGGGGACTGGGAGCTTTATGACGGTATCGCTGTGGCGATGTCCCCTGCGCCGGCACGCAAACATCAGAGTTTGGCAAGTGAGATTATTTACAACCTGAGAGAACAACTTGATGACTGTCCGGAATGCGAAGTACTTGGTGAAGTCGACTATAAAGTGAGTGACGATACA
>JALWLL010000007.1 GCA_026996295.1 Sulfurimonas sp. | reverse complement strand
ACACATGACCACTCCGTTATGAGCGGAGGGCTCTAACCAACTGAGCTAAAGACCCACTTTCTAGCAAAAGCTGTTGCTTTGTAGGGCGAAATTATACTCAATGGTTACTTATATTTTTCTGATATTTCAGCTATTTTAAACCTTTTTATTTTATTTCCTGTGGTGATTTTATTTTGTATATCACAGCGTAAAGAAGTGGAACATATATGAGGTTAAGTACTGTCGCCCAAGCTATTCCAAAACCAAGAGATATTGCCATTGGCTGTAAGATCATAGCTTGACCTGATGCGAAGAACATTAAGGTTGAAAGACCAAGAACTGTGGTTAGTGATGTCAGTAAAATTGGTCGTAAGCGATCTTTTGCATTTTTCATAAGCTCTTGTGTATCTTTAGAATCTTTGATAAAACTCACCATAATAAGTCCGTCATTGACAACAACCCCGGCAAGTCCAACTACCCCTATGAGCCCAGGCATCGTTAAGTTTATACCCATGATCAAATGACCCAGATAAACCCCAAAGAGCACAAGAGGGATAGTGCTTATGACGATTAACGGCTTTACAATAGAATCAAACAACCAAACAAGGGTAATAAAAATAAGAAAAATTGCTATGATTCCTGCTTGCATCATCTCTTTTTTATTTTTGTTGTTCTCTTTTTCTTCACCTTTTATATCTATTTTAAAGCCTTGGCTTCTTAGTTTTTCAAATGCCGGTTCAAGTTTTTTCATGGCTTCTGAGGAGGTCAAAGTATTTTTATTGAGCGAAGCAAATACACTTCTGATCCTTACACCATCCTCTTTTTGCAGCATTGTAAAACCTTGCACATAGATAAAATCACAAATATCTTTAAGTGCTACATACTGATCACTCGAAGGTATTTGAAGCTCTATAGTATTAATAGAGTCAATGCTTTTATTGGCTCCGCTTTCTATCTTTATCCGCACTAAACCATTTTCATTGAACATTTTTCCATATTCACCTTTGAGGTAGTACGATCGCAACTCTTTTGATACAAGCTGTTCGTTAAAACCTAGTTCCTGCCCATAGTCATTTACTCTGAGTTTTAGCTCTTTTTCACCTATATCTGCATCATTTGATATATTATCTATCCCTTTAATTTTGGCAAATTCATCACTTAAATACTCTATCCCTTTGACAATATCTTTTTCAGGCTTACCACTTAAACTTACTTCTATATCATGAGCAACTATACCCGCACCCGGTACTTTAACAACTAACTCTTCAAATACCGTTTCATTCTTATCTTTTAAGGCTCTTAGCGATTGTAAGTATTTGTCTATATCTTCTGCAATATCTTTGGCATCTCGCTCACGTATAAGTGAATCTTTGTTGTACTCTATGGAAAGGTATGGGCTTATATAACGATCGAAAAAATTACTAGGTGCCCTTTCATGCAAATCTATAAAAATATGGAACATATTGTCACCTGTTTCCACTTTGTTTTTAGCATCCATTTTAAAGCCGATTACGGAAGTAACCGAGGAAACATCATGTTTATCAAGTTTATCCAGAAGAATATTCTCCACCTGTGTAACAATCTTTTCTGTATCTTTGAGTTCATTATTTACATTGACCTTACCATATACATAGATTTGGGTATTATCAAAATCGGGAAATAACTGAAACTTGGAGTTTTGAATCAACACATAGGTCATAGAGACAATACCCACAACCATCACCATAAGAGAGAGTATCTTTTTTTTAAAAACAAAATGAAGTGCTG
>JALWLL010000006.1 GCA_026996295.1 Sulfurimonas sp. | reverse complement strand
CCAGTACTGGCCTACAAAACCAAACAGTACTGTGCTCTATGCTACTGATGATATAGGAACCACAGGAGACAGCGGATTGTTTTGTAAAAATTGTCATGACATAAATGAACCCCATAAAAATCGCTGGAACAGAATGATTCGCATCAATATCGCTTGTGTTGAATGTCATGTGGCAGTGCCTCACGGTTCACCGGTATCACGCCTTATAGGGTATAGTAACTTCCCTGCACCGTACAATTATCAAGGTAACTCACTTACTATGACTGGATTTGTGAAAAATGCATTAAATAGTGTCAATAGAGGGGATGCCAGCTCTTCTAGTCGTGCTTGTAGATGTCATGGGGGAAGAGGCTTTGGAGGTGGAACATATGATCCAAATCCTTTCCCTTAATAATTATTATTAGAAGAGAACTTAGTTCTTCCACAAAAAAAACAAATACTTACATTGCATTAACTTTTGTGTTGTAAGTATTTGCTACACTTTCAAACAATGATATAAAATCATCTTATAAGCAATTAGCAAAACTGCTAAATGAAGGAAATACATGGGTCTTATTAAAAAAATATGGTCAATTTTGATCTCAATGCAATTAATGGTCATATTGGTTGCAATATTTGCTGTTGCAAGTGGTGTGGCAACATTTATTGAAAATGATCATGGGGTCAATACATCGTGGGCATTAGTGTATAGTGCAACGTGGTTTGAAGTTGTGCAAGTACTTCTAGGTATCAGCATCATAGGAAACATATTGAAATATAAAACATATAGAGTAAAAAAATTACCCTCTTTTATATTTCACTTTGGTTTCTTGGTTATTTTGATAGGTTCGGGTATAACACGTTATTATGGTTATGAAGGTGTGATGCATATACGCGAACATACTACTGAGCATAGAATGCTCTCTTCAGATGCCTACATACAAGTTACGGCTAAAAAAGGAAATGAGGAGCATTACACTGAAGATATAGTATATGTTTCAGAACTTGGCGGTAAAAAATTTGATATGACTATGGATATTGACGGAAAACCTCTGCGGGTCAAATATAAAGATTTTATAGGCAAGGCCGTTAAAACTGCTGTAGAAGATCCAAACGGCGTTCCGGTAGTTGCTTTTGTTATAACAACACCGCAGGGACCTGAAAAATATTTTGTAAAAAGTGGTGAGTCTTTGGATCTTGGTCCATTAGAGATCTTTTTTGATAAAAATCCGACACATAACTCTAAGCCGATCATGCTGATAAACAGTGATGGGGGTAAGTTTTCTTTCATCTCAAATGTTCCTATAACATGGCTCAAGATGACAGATCAGTCCAAAGGGGAGTATGAAGCAACAAAAAGATACCCGTTTGAAGCAAGAGAACTTTATAACATTAACGGTGTTCAGTTAGTTACCAAAGCGGTACTTCCAAAAGGCAAAATAGAAGTGATCGATGAAAATGATTACAAATCTGCTATGAAGATGAATATGAAGTTTCAAAGCCTCTCAGCACTTGTTGTTGATGTGGAGTATGACGGTGTGACAAAAGAGGTAGCTCTTTTAGGAAAAGGGAAGCGTTTTAAAGGTTATGAGGAGGAGTTTAGAATTGGTGATACCGATATAAAACTAGAGTGGGGTGCTAAGATCATAGAGCTGCCTTTTTCACTGAAACTGCGTGATTTTATTTTAGTAAAATATCCAGGTTCCATGAGCCCATCTTCTTATGAGAGTCATGTTACTTTAATCGATAAAGCAAATAATATTCATGAAGATCATAGAATTTATATGAATCATATCCTGGATTATGGTGGATATTTATTTTTCCAATCATCGTATGATCAGGATGAGAAAGGTACTATTTTGTCTGTTAATCATGATCCTGGAAAATGGCCGACATACTTAGGCTATACACTTTTGGGTATAGGTCTGTTTTTAAATCTCTTAAATCCTCATAGTCGCTTTGGACAGCTTGCTCGTAAAAAGTATGAATACAAAGCAAGTGTAATGTTTGCTGTTGTATTTATAGCTGCAATGTTCTCTTCACAGCCTCTTATGGCTTCCTCAGTGATAGATCAAGCAAAGAAGATAGATATAGATCATGCAAATCATTTCGGCTCTATTTTACTACAGGGACACGATGGACGGATCAAGCCTCTTGACACTTACAATATTGATCTAGTACATAAAGTATCCGGAAAAAGTGAGTTATACGGCTTAAATCATAATCAGGTCATCTTAGCCATGGCATCAAATCCTGAAGCATGGAAAAGTCTTAAAATGCTTAAAGTGTCCCATCCTGAAGTAAAAAAACTTCTTGGTATTGCAGAGTCTGAAAAACTGTTTGCTTATGAAGATGCATTTGATGAGTACGGTCGTTATAAACTGGCAGATGTTGCGGAGGAAACACTACGCAAAAGACCTGCAGAGAGAGGCACTTTTGATAAAGAGCTGATCAAGGTTGATGAAAGAGTCAATGTTGCGTACATGATCTATTCGGGAAGATTTATGAAAGTGTTTCCACTCAAAGATGATGTCAATCATAAATGGTTTTTTCCGGAAGAAGCATTACAAGTCTTTCCACCTGAGCAAGCTAGGGAGGTACGGGAGCTATTAAGAGATAATGCGATCGGTCTTCAAAAAGGACTTACAAGCGGAAACTGGAGCGATGCAAACAAAGCGATAGATCGTATTAAAGAGTTTCAAATAAAGTACGGTTCTGCTGTTGTTCCTGATGAGTCTATAGTTAAGGCTGAGATTTTATACAATAATCTCAATATGTTTGACAGGTTGTACCCTGTTTATTTAATAGCAGGGTTTATCTTACTAATATTGATTTTTGTTCGTCTTATAAAACCAAATCTGAATATAAAAACGATTATGCGTATTATATTAGCCGTATTGGTAGTGAGTTTTATAGCCCATACGATCAGTCTGGGTCTTCGTTGGTATGTAGCAGGACATGCACCATGGAGTAACGGATATGAAGCGATGCTGTATATCTCATGGACTATAGTCTTAGCGGGTATTTTATTTGCCAGAAGTTCAGAGCTTGCAATGGCTACTACGGCTATTTTTGCAGGTGTAACATTGTTTGTTGCACACCTAAGCTGGCTTGATCCACAGATCACAAGTATGGTTCCGGTACTAAAATCGTATTGGTTAACAATTCATGTTTCTATCATTACGGCAAGTTACGGCTTTTTGGGACTGAGTACACTTCTTGGTTTTGTTTCTTTGATCTTTTATATGATGCTTGGTAATGAACAAAGACGCGAGCGTATCAGTATCAATATCTTGGAGTCAACGCGCATCAGTGAGATGGCTATGATCGTTGGACTTTCGCTGCTTACAATAGGAAACTTCCTAGGTGGTGTATGGGCAAATGAATCATGGGGACGCTACTGGGGTTGGGATCCAAAAGAGACATGGGCACTTGTGAGTATTTTAGTATATGTTTTTGTAACACATATGCGCTTTGTTCCCGGCATGAAGTCAAATTTCTTGTTTAATGCTAGCTCGGTTGTAGCATACTCATCAATTATAATGACGTATTTTGGTGTAAATTATTACCTGTCAGGATTACATTCATATGCCGCAGGTGACCCTGTACCTGTTCCTGTATGGGTCTATTATGCTGTAGCTGTTGTGGCACTTACCATTGCAGTGGCCTCTCGCAATAAAGATAAGCTTATAAAAGTCAAGCCAAAAGTTATTAAAAAATAGCTGTCAATTCCTATAGATGAGACCTGTATCTCATCTATAGGAACATAATACTCTCCTGCATTACTCATTTTAGTCATAGGATGATCTCATTGTTTGTTTCATTTTACACTGTCTTTGACACATGCTAATAGATAAGCAACCTATAATAAATTATAATAATTCTCTATTCTGTCTTATATAAAATAATTGCTATAAAATTCTATATTAAACTAAAGATAAAAGGCTGTAGAATGGCTATAGTAAACAATCTAGCCAGTGCCTAGTCTATCAAAAGGGGAAGAAAATGAAAAATTATATAGTGCTATTCATAATGGTTTTACTTATTGGTGGTTGTGCAACAAAGCACTTGGAAGTAAAACCAAATATAAATACCGAAATAGGCTTTGATTTTGCATCACTTTCTAGTTTTTATGTGGTGTATAAAAAAAGTGCACACTCAGCCGAATTTTCAGATAAAAATATAGCAGAGTTGCTGAGTAAATATTTTGAAAAAAAAGGGTATGTAGCTTCTAGTAAGAAAGAAAAGAGCGATTTTTATTTTATTATTCATCAAAACATAAAGTATGATCGCCAAAGAGAACAGTGCTATGAGTCAATGAATGTGTATCCAAGATTTAGAAATGATCTTCAACCGATCATGATTAGTGGTAAAGTAATTTATAGTGAGAACCCGTATGTAGAGCCTGTAGGTAAAATATTAGCAGGTGTGGATATGACAGAAGTGCATCAGTATAAAAACAAAATGATCTTGATTGAGATCTTGGATACTACAAGTAACAAAATAGTTTGGCAGGGTTTTGTAGAAAATAAACTTCCAACATTTGAAACGAAAGAAAAGGAGAACTACATGAACGAAGTGCTTGAGAGATTATTTAAAGATTTTCCAAATCGTAAATAACTAAAGAACATCATATAGATGCTCTTTAGGGAAAAGAAGTTACTTTGTGAAGCTACCTTCTTGTAAGATTACCGGAAAGAAGTAACCATATCCAAAATCTACGTCAGTTTGTAATATTGCATCAACTATAACAGTATCTCCAACCTTAACGTCAGCATTTTGAGCTGTTACAACTATATCGCTTGTTTCTGCATTCCCTGTACCATCTTGTAGGTGGATCCAGTCTTTATTCATAATGTTTCTTGAAACTTTCACTATTTTGGCATTTACTTTGACCTTTTTATCTTTAAGGTCCGCTTTTTTCGTATAAAGTTCTTCTATTGTATAGCCACCTTCAGCTTTTGGAAGAGTGATCACTGCAATCTCCTCTTCTATAGCAGGAGTACTCTTTTGTATTCCTGCATGAGGATCAGTGCTTGTATGTGCTGTAGTTGCTGAAGCATCAGTATTGCATGTATCACAATTATGATCTTGTTTTACAGCTGTTTGGGCAGATTTATGTGTTGGTACGAGAGCGCTTGCAAATACAAGGTATTCAAAAGTTTTATCAAGTGCTTTACTTCTGAAATCTTCCATCACCATCTGATCAATAAAAGAGATCTCATCACCAACTTTAATGTTTGCTTGTGGGCCGGCAATCCAGTATATATTTCCACCCTCATCAACCTTGGCATATGTATAGTTTGCCGCATTCATTGTTTCGAGTACATTTGCTGTATGTTTTGTGCCGGCTTCTACTTTTGTTTCAACGATTTGAGTACTTTCTTGAGGGCTTGTATCTGTAGGATGAACACCATATAGGTCTTTAACAGGTTCTTGAACTGTTGAAGTATCTGCAGCCTTACTCTCTTGTGCCGTAGCGGTTTCTTCCTTTGGTTTATCGCTACAACCTGTAACAAGTAATGCAGCGATAGCTAAACTCATTGAAATTTTTTTGATTCCGAGAGTATCTATTGTATTGTTCATTTTTTTCCTTTGATTTATTTAATTATTTGAATATTTAAATAATATTCAAAAAAGTAAATTATATTTGTTTGCATTATATGATAACTTTACAAATAAAGTGTAATTATAAGTAAACTTGTAAAAACCACATATGTGGTTTTTACATCATTTATTCTACCATGACCACCATGAATCTGATTTGTCCTGTGTAGTTTCTTCAACTTTTTTTTCTATATTTTGAGTAACATTTTCTTTGGTTTCTTGAAGCTCTTTTGTCCCCTCATTAATACTTTTTGTGGACTGAGTTGTAGTTTGATCTTGTACCTGTTTAGATTTCACTTCAAGCTCTTGAACTTGCTTGTTTATAACTTCTTGTGTCTTCTCTTTTTGAGAAGTAGGGGCCGGTGCATTTTGGTATGCGTGAGCTTTAAGTTTTGCTCTTTGCTCTTCTGCAATTGTTCTTTTTGTTACAATAGGCTCAACCGGGATGCCCGCTTTTATATCTGCTTGTCTTTTCTCCCAAGCTTTTTTTGCGGCTTTGAAAGTTTCATTTGGATCTGTACTGGTATCAAAATACCATCTCATAAATTCGTTCCATGTTACTTCATCTTTGCTAATTCGCTTTACCGGGGCAGAAGCGTCTTTCATCTCTTTAAAAGGCTCAAGAGATTCTACATACTCCGCAACAGCATGTTTTTGTTTCTCTGTTAGCTTCTTAGCCTGTCCCTTCATCATACTGCCGTAACCGTACTGATTGCGTTTACCTGTCTGGTATTCTATTAGAATATTATAAACATCCTCTTTTTTCATGCCGGCAATATATTTGCTTACATTCAAAGAGCGCTTGTGCGCTTTTGGTCCGTGACATACGGCACACTGTTTAAAGATCTTCGCACCGTCAGTTGTGTCTACCACTTTTTTTATAACTACCTCTTCTTTTACAGGTTCCAGGCTTGAGACATAATCAGCCACAGCTTCTATCTCATCATTTGAGAGTTTTGCGGCTTGCCCTTGCATCATAGTGCCAAGACCGTACTTATTTCGTTTTTTTTCTTTGTACTCATGAAGTATATCTACCACATCACCTTTATCCATACCGGCAATAAACTTAGTAATATTCAGAGAATGTTTTTGCCCTTTGTCTCCATGACAAACACCACATCTTTTAAATAATTCAGCACCACTTTGTGTAGCAGACGCAATACACACAGTCGAAAGTATAAGCAGTAAAGTTTTTTTCATATAAATAACCCTTTAATTATTCGTAATTTTACGTTTGTACAAATAATATACCAAAATACTGTTAAGATTAGAATTAATTATCTATACAATCTGTAACATTAGTTCCAATTTTTCTCATCAAGTATCTTTTTTGCTTCTTTTTTACCGTTTAAGTAGGCATCTTTTAATAGTGACTCAGCTTCTTTTTCATTTACTTCTATTCCATCACCTTCAAGGTACATTTGTCCAAGTTCAAATTGTGCTTCACCACAACTTTGAAGAGCAGCTTTTTCTAGATATCTTCTTGCTTCTTCAGGATCCTTATCGACACCAAAACCACGTTTATACATAGTACCCACTTTACTCTGTGCTATAGGGTACCCTGCATCAGCAGCTTTTTTGTACCATTGAAACGCTTTTTTATAATCTTGTTCAACACCATTGCCGGTGTAGTACATATCGGCCAGATGAAGTGCGGATTTGTGATCACCATCATCTGCAGCTTCTTCAAAAAGTTCTACCGCCTTCTCCTGATCTTCTTCTACTCCATCTCCCTTGTGGTACATCACGGCAAGATTGAAGATAGCTTTTACATAACCTTTGTCTGCCGCCTTTTGAAACCACTCTGCTGCTTTTTTATGATCTTTGTCGATCACAATCCCCTGAAAGTACATACCGCCTAGTGCAAATTGACTATGAGTGTCTCCTTTATCTGCACGCTCTTTTACATGCATAAAAGCCTTTTTGTTCATCTCAGTGATATGTCCAGCATATAAACTGGTACCAAGGAGTAAAAGTAAAGGTAGTAGTATTCTTGTCATGCTTTTCCTTTTCTCAAATTTATGTTTTAACATTAATATGTTAATTAAATTTAGATTTATATATAGAATGATATCTCTAATTGTTAAATTAATTACTTAAATTATTATAAAAAATAATAATATAATCCAGAATTATTATTATTATCATTCTATGTGAACAAAACATCATAAAAGAGTCACATTTAATCAAAAAGATAACTTTTTTCTAAAATTTAGTTTAAATTAATAATAAAAGTTTAATATTTCAATATATTTGTTTTATGATTCGCTCATGAAAGAGAATAAGGATGAATAGATGGAAGAAAAAAACACTGTGAATAAGGGTAATAAGAAAAAATTTTCCCTTGGAATTTGGGTTATAGTTGGCCTAATAGTTGCGGGTGTTGTAGTTGGTATGGCAGTATCATTTACAACAGTAGTCGCCGTTAAACATACATCGGATGTAAACTTTTGTGGTTCATGTCACTCGATGAAGCCGATGGCAGCAGCATACAGAAATAGTGTGCATGGTGGTTATGGAGACAGTGGGATTATGGCCACATGTGCTGATTGTCACTTACCTCATAAATCTACGATGGGGTATATGATTCAAAAGATCAAAACAGGAATGTGGGATGTGTGGGTAGAGACTACGCATGATACTTCTAAAATAGACTGGCATGAAAGACGCAATGAACGTCGCAATTGGGTATATGACAGTGGTTGTTTACATTGTCATGAAAACCTCTTAAGAGGTACAAGACCGAATAAAAAAGCGTTTATCGCGCATAAAGCATATTTCTCAGGAAAACTTTTAGTTGAAGGGGAAGAAGGTAAAGAAAAAGCAAAATGTGTTGATTGTCATAAAAATGTTGGTCACTACCAGTTGAGTAAACATTTACCACCGGCACCGGATGAAGAAACATCAGCTTCTGAAAATGAATCTGAGCACTAAAAGGGAACTATTATGGAAAGAAAAGATATAAAATTGGCAGTTGCCGCGGGTGTAGTTCTTATTGTATTTGCAGTGTTAATATTAAATGACGGCTTAGAGAAGTTAGGGCGCTTAGGAACTATTGGAGGACAAATAGCAGATAACCTTGCTCATGCAAGCCATGGTGATCCACGTCCGCTCAGTGAAATGACGGTGGAGCATATTGAAGCAACAACCGGAAGTACCAATGTTGTTGAGGCAAGTGAACTTCCAAAAGCATTTGTTCCAATGAAAAAATATACACACCCGCCATTTAAATTGGGTGCGTGTAACGTATGTCATGCTTCTCGTGCATCAAAGCCTGCAGCTATTACAACGCATACTGTTGCGCAGCTTTGTTACACCTGCCATGAACCAAAGAAACATATTGATAAGCGTATGGCTGCACTTGACTGTAATAAATGTCATTCACCTCACCAGGCGGACAGAAAGAAACTACTTCGTAATAAAGTAATCGAAAAAAGATGTCCTGTAGGAAAATTTAAATAAGATTAAACTATAATAGTAGCAATATAATTCTAGTATAGATAAAGGTAACACAGATGAAAAAATTGGTAATACTACTTGTGATTGTTGCAGTAGGAATATTTACATTTCAACATTATGGTGTTGCTGAAAAACTTGCTAAATTTGCTACTATTGTAGGTAATATTACTTATAGTCTTTCAACGGCAAAACATGCTTATGAAGATTTTGATTATAACATTAGTGATGAAGAGCTTGAAGATATCAATGTGACTAAGTTGGCAAATGAGTTTAAAAGCTCTATTGACAGAAAAAAAGAAGCAAAGGTCAAGGCATTGCTTGAAGCGCAAAAAGTGCCTAAAGAGATAGCTCTTGATGAGATTAGAGAAGAAGAGGTGGTACACCACACTAAAACAAAGATCAAGAAAGCTCAACTTGTGAGTCTTGATGCCCTTCCAGATAAATTTAAACCTCTTAAAAAATATTTACATGAACCATTTAAAATGGGAGCATGTAAAATATGCCATACTTCTAAGCATAACAAACCGGGAGAGCTTGTTAAAAAGAATATAGTCGATATCTGTTATGGTTGTCATAAAACGCGCTATACGAAAAAGTTTGATCATAAACCTGTTAAAGACGGTAAGTGTATGGATTGTCACGATCCTCATCAGTCCAATACAAAAAAATTACTCAAAGCAGATTCTGTGAATAACTTGTGTTTGAAATGTCATGACAGATCGAGTTCTTTTAAAGATAAGGCGAAAAAGAAATTTGTTAACATGAACCTTCGTGTAAAACATAAACCGATTGTGAAGAAAAATTGTTTAGAGTGTCATGATGCGCATACTGCTGAGTATAAATCACTCCTGCATTTTGATGGGAAAATGGATCTGTGCCTTGATTGTCATGATGAGATAGGTGATAAGGTACATGACTCTAAGTACAAACATGGCGGTGTCAACACAAGTAAAAAACACTGTCTTGAGTGCCACAACCCACATGCGACAAAGTATAAAAAACTGCTTCAGAAAAATCCTGTGGCAACATGTTTGCAGTGTCACGATAAGCAAGTGAAATCGGATGAAGACGGCGGTATGCTTCTTAATATCAAGAAACATCTCAAAGAGAATCCAAATTGGCATAAACCTATAAAAGAACCAAATGGAAAGGATGGTGGCTGTGGCGCATGTCATGATCCTCATGGTTCTAATAACTTTAGTATTTTGAGAAAGTCATTTACGAAAAACTTCTATGATAACTTTGAGAATAAAGACTTTTTCTGTTTTAAATGTCATGAAGAGAAAAAAGTAAGTATGCAATATACTGAAGATGGTAATATCACAAACTTTAGAGATGGTGATGTGAATCTGCACTATCTTCATGTAAATGACAGAAAGGGAAGAACGTGTAGAGCATGTCATGATGTTCACGCTTCTAAATATACCCATCTGATTAGAAGTTATACTGACTTTAATGGAGTGAAATTTCCTCTGCGCTATATAGATACGGGAACCGGTGGCTCATGTGCTCCGGCTTGTCATAAAAAGTTTGAATATGACCGATTTGAGCCCAAAGGGATAGGACGATGAGGCGGTTGAAGTGTTTTGTCTTTACGGTACTTATGCTTTTAAGTTCCGTAAATCTGCTAGCAAAAGAAAATCTCATTCAGATCCTCTCCCCTCAAGATTATTCCCTGCATCGTGAAGCAACAATCAATATAGTCGTAAAAGTTACCCCTGCTAAAGTAGATGAATTAAAAATAATTACATCTATAGAGGAAAAGAGTGTAAAAATAGGTAAAACAGCAACTATGAACTGTAAAAATATTTTACTTCGTCTCGGTGAGAACAGAGTAACTATCAGGGCTTACAAAGATGGGAAAATGGTTGATGAGCAAATTGCAAGAATGTATGTGGCATCCGATATCTTCTATGAGTTTAGATACCCACCAATACAGTACAAACAGACTTTTTTTCATACAGATACAAATGAAGCCCTGTGCAAAAAGTGCCACAAGATGACCTCAAATGAGATCAAAAACGTGGCGTTTATCGATGTCAAAGAATCAAATTGCTATGTATGCCACAGCCATATAACAAAGGATAAATTTGGGCATGCTCCGGCTGTTAACTGGCTGTGTGGCGCTTGTCATAACGGTAAAGCAGGTGTGGAAAACATGCAAAACCAGGGGCGTTCAAAATACTTGGCGGCACAACCGGTAGATCAGGAGTGTTTTAAATGCCATAAAAGCAATTATAAAAAATGGAGTAAGGCCAGATACCGACATGAGCCCTTGGACTCCGGAAACTGTAATAAATGTCATAATCCACACTCTAGTCCTTACAGCAAGTTTGTAAGAAAACCTGTGGATGAGATATGTCTTGGTTGTCATAAAGACAAACATATTAAAGCAAGAGAATTAGATAACTCTGAGTGTCAAGGTGGGATAGATAAGACAAAAGAGTGTGTTGATTGTCATAATCCTCATGCCTCCAACAGACCATTTTTCTTACGGGACAAAGATGATCAACGAGATAAAAAAGAGAAAAGGTAGGGTATGCAGATGATGAGATCTTATCTTTTGAACTATTTTGTGCTTGTAGCACTAATAAGCTCGAGTACATTTGCTTTGGATGTATTTAAGGTGATTACACCAAACAAGCCAGATGTTCACGATGAAAATATGGTGGCTATTGTTGTCAAAGTAGATACCAATGTAACTGATCTCTTAAGTATAACAACAGACGAGAATCTTACTTATACGCAGGATATTATAGGCAATAAAGAGTATTACTGTAAAAATATTCCTATTCATCTTGGTGATAATGAAATTTATGTTAAAGCGTATCAGGGTGATACACTTCTAAAAGAGTACAAGCAAAATGTTTACTATACCTCCAAGGTGTATAAACAATTTAAATATCCCCCTTTAAAGTTTGAATATAACTATTTTCATAAAGAAAAAAACGAAAAAGAGTGTGCAAAATGTCATGATATGAGTGTGAATGAGATTAAAGGTGTAGCTTTTGAAGATGTTCGCAAATCAAACTGTTATACATGCCACAAACCGATTGGGTATAAAAAACATGCTCATGCCCCAACAGTGAACTGGTTGTGCACATCGTGCCATAACGGGACAGTTGGTAAGTACAACAGGTTTGATGTTAATAAAAGTAAATATACAGTTGCAGATCCGATCGGTACTGTTTGTTTGACATGCCATAAAAAAACAAAGAAAAAATGGGCACAAGAGCGTTTTAAACATGAACCTGTGGACTCCGGCAGATGTAACAAATGTCATAATCCTCACGGTTCCGATGAGATAAACTATCTTAGAAGACCGGAATTTGATCTGTGTACTTCATGCCATAAAGATAAGATAAACGGTTCACACATCATCAGAACATATTCCAAAAAAATCCATCCGGTAAGAGGAAAAAAAGATCCTACAAGAAAAGACAGAGAGCTTAGCTGTGTAAGTTGTCATGAACCTCACGCTTCCAATTCCCCTTCGTTTATTCGAGCTAAAACTGTTATGGGTCTGTGCAGCAAGTGCCATGAAAAATAGCTGATTCCTTAGATCTATAAAGCTATTTAAACAGTTTTAGTACCATTTTTAGATATAATCGCGTAATTTTATACGAAGTGATATATTTATGGACATTAGAGAAGAGTTTTTAAAGTTTTTTGAATCAAAAAATCATGCAAGAGTTCCGTCTGCACCCTTAGTTCCAGATGATGCTACTCTCCTTTTTAACAATGCAGGAATGGTTCCTTTTAAATCAATTTTTACAGGTGAGGTGCCGGCACCGCAAAATCCTCGTGCAACGTCGTGTCAAACATGTATTCGTGCGGGTGGAAAACACAACGACTTGGAAAACGTTGGTCATACGGCACGTCATCATACTTTTTTCGAGATGCTTGGTAACTTTAGTTTTGGTGATTATTTTAAAGAAGAAGCGATCGATTATGCATGGGAGTTTATTACTGAAGTTCTGCAATTTGAGGTTGAAAAACTTTGGGTAACGATCCATGAAAGTGATGATGAAGCGGAAAAACTATGGCTTAAACATGTTGCAAAAGAGCGTATCTTGCGTTTGGGTGATGCAGACAACTTTTGGCAGATGGGCGATACGGGACCGTGCGGACCATGTTCGGAAATTTTCTTTGATCAAGGTGCTGAGCACTTTTGTGGTGAGGAAGATTATCTTGGTGGAGAGGGTGACAGATTTTTAGAGATATGGAACCTTGTGTTTATGCAGTATGAGCGCAGTAGTGACGGGACGATGACACCGCTTCCAAAACCATCGATCGATACTGGAATGGGACTTGAGCGTGTTGTTGCGATTAAAGAGGGAGCGCTTTCCAACTATGGCTCCTCTTTGTTTATGCCTATCATCAACCAAGTTGAGAAACTTATCGGCAAAGAATACGCATACGAAAGTGGTGCATCGTACCGCGTCATAGCCGATCATATACGCACAGTGCTCTTTTTACTTGCACAAAATGTGAACTTCTCAAATGAGGGGCGTGGATATGTTCTTCGCAGAATTCTTCGTCGTGCCGTCAGACACGGCTACCTTCTAGGATTTCGTGAACCTTTTATGTATAAACTTGTCGATACAGTAGTAGCGATTATGGGCAAAGAGTATGATTATCTTGAAGTGAAATCTACTGTTGTGAAAGAGCAAATAGAACTCGAAGAGCTACGTTTTTTCAAAACCATTGAATCCGGTATAGCACTTTTCAATGATGAGCTTACAAATACACGTGAGATCTTTAGCGGTGAAGTTGCTTTTAAACTTTATGATACTTTTGGTTTTCCTCTTGATCTTACAGAAGATATGCTTCGCGAAAAAGGGCTTAAGCTTGATAGTGAGAAGTTCAATGCACTTATGAATGCACAAAAAGAGCGTGCAAAAGCTGCTTGGAGAGGAAGTGGTGATGAAGCTGTTCATGGTGATTTCAAAGAGCTTTTAGAGAAGTTTGGCGAGAATAGTTTTGTGGGCTATGAGCATGTAAAGTATGCTTCAAAAGTACTTGCACTCTTGAGTGAGGAGTATAAAACCACACAAAAACTCAGTGCAGGCTCAAAAGGTTGGGTGCTTTTGGATACTACCCCGTTTTATGCTGAAAGTGGTGGACAATGTGGTGATACAGGGGAGCTCAAAGATGTGGCAAAAGTGCTTGACACCAAAAAATTCTTTGGATTAAATCTTTCGTATATAGAGCTGAGTAAAGAGTTGCATGTTGGTGATAAAGTTGAGAGTATTGTCGATATCTCAAGAGATGAGATCACAAAGCACCACTCCGCCACTCACCTGCTTCATGCTGTACTTTTTGATGTTCTTGGGGAGCATATATCTCAAGCGGGTTCACTGGTGGAAGCACAGCGTTTACGCTTTGATTTTTCCCATCCAAAAGCCGTAAGTGAGGCGGAACTTGCAGAGATCGAACAGCGTGTCAACTATGAAATTGCGCGTGGAATTGATGCAAAAACAGAGATTATGAGTATTGAAGATGCTAAAAAAAGCGGTGCAAAAGCTCAATTTGGCGAGAAGTACGGTGAGGAAGTAAGGGTTGTGAGTTTTGCAGATGCCTCCATCGAGTTTTGCGGAGGTGTTCATGTGGATAACACTGCAAAAATAGGCTCTTTTATCATTACCAAAGAGAGTGGAGTGAGTGCAGGTGTTCGCCGCATAGAAGCTGTATGTGGTTACGCGGCATATGAATACTTCAGTGGGCAAAGGGAACTTCTAAAGAGAGCACAGAGTGAGTTGAAAAACCTTGATATCCTTGCGGGTATCAATAGGCTCAAATCAAACATAAGTGAACTCAAATCTGAACTCAAAGAGGCTCAAGAGAGTGCAAAAGTTGAGATAAAAGCCAATGATATCAACGGTGTTGCGGTTGTGGTTGAAGAGTTGCCAAGTGGTGATATTAAAGAGAAAATCGATGAGCTGAAAAACAAAAACGACAAACTGTGTGCCATGCTTTTTCAAATCAAAGGGGAGAAGGTACTTATAGCAGCCGGTGTTAAGGGTGCTGATGCAAAAGCGGGTGATTGGATTAAAAAGATAGCACCTGTTTTGGGCGGCGGCGGTGGTGGTCGGGCAGATTTTGCCCAAGCCGGGGGAAAAGATACTTCCAAACTGCCACAGGCAAAAGAGGAAGCACTCAAGTATATAAGTGAGATACTTTCGTAATGGCTGAATTTTTTGCGCAGTATAAAGTGATCATCGTTTTTTTGCATGTGCTCTCAGCTGTTATCTGGGTTGGCGGAATGATCGCCATACGTTTTGCGGCGCACCAGTCATTTATGCAGATAGACTCTCCTGCACACAGGCTCGAGAGGATTGCTCATACACTGAAAAGACTTTTTAGTATTGTGCTTCCTTTTGTTGTCATACTGCTTGTAACGGCGGTGATTATGCTTGTGGGGTATGATCTCAAACATACGCCTTATAGCGGGATAGGGCATATAAAAGAGGCGATTTGGGCCATTATGAGTATAAATCTTGTGTTTATGATCATCCGTCGTAATCGTGCCGTAAAACTTTTAGATCAGGGTGATATGGTAGGTGCAAAGTTCTCTTTGGAACTTATCGGCAAATATATGGTGCCTGTAAACATTGTCTTAGGCATTATCGCTATCTTTTTGGGCGTTATGCTCTCAAGTAATCTCTAGCATGATTCGTTTAGCATCTTCTTCTGTAACCCGTGCCAAGCTTTTAGAAGATGCGGGTGTTGTGTTTATCCAAGAAAGTATTGATTTTGATGAAGATGCCATTGTAGCATCAAGCCCGAAAAATTTCGTATATCAGGCGACTCTTGGAAAGTATGAAGCCAACTTCAAAACTTTTGGGATACAGGAGTATCCGCTTTTGGTTGCCGACACCGTAGTGACTTCTCAAAATCAGATACTTAGAAAAGCCAAGTGCATAGATGATGCTCGTAATATTTTAATGACGCAAAGTGGAAATATTACGAGCATTATCACCTGTATGATCTACCACTCTCAAGAGATAAAGATCATAGATATCTCCCAAACCGATTATATCTTTGCCGAGTTTGATCAAGAGAAGCTTGAAAACTATTTGCAAAGTGGAGAGTGGCGAGGTAAAGCGGGTGCCTGTATGGTTGAGGGATTTTGCAAAGCATATATACAAGAGGTTAAGGGGTATGAAAGTACCGCAATGGGTTTGAGTGTAGAAGTGCTAAAGGCTTTTATGTGAAGTTTTATGAGAATGAACTCAAAGCCCTGAAGCGTTCGGGGCGTTACCGCAGCAGAGAGTTGTATGATACGCACATAAAAGATTTTGCTTCCAATGATTACCTGGGGCTTGCTCACAACAAAGAGCTTCATCGACAAGCGTGCCAAATACTTGAGAATCTGCCTTATAACAGTTCAAAAGCTTCACTTTTAGTCAACGGATATCATCACATACACAAAGAGTTTGAAGATGCTTTGTGTGTGCTCAATGGTTTTGAAGCGGGTGTGGTTCTTGGAAGTGGCTTTAATGCAAATATTGCTCTTATTGAAACACTTGTACGAAAAGGGGATACCCTTTTTATGGATGAACTCTATCATGCTTCTGGGGTTTTGGCTTCTCATATCGGCGAAAAAGATGTTGTGTTTTTCAAACATAACGATATGGACGCACTTGAGTTACTTCTGAAAAACTCTTCTGCAAAAAGAAAGATTGTAGCAGTTGAGGGTATCTACTCTATGGATGGGGATATTGTCGATAAAAGAGTGTTTGAGATCTGTGATAAGCATAATGCCCTGCTGATTGTTGATGAAGCACACAGTAGTGGTGTAGTAGGAAAAAAGCTGATGGGCGTGTTTGATCACTACAAGATCAGCATACAACCCAACCATATAAAGATGGGTACCCTCGGTAAAGCATACGGTAGTTTTGGTGCTTATATACTCGCGAGTGAGCATATAGTGGAGTATCTCATCAACAGGGCAAAACCTGTTATCTATGCGACCTCATTATCGCTGTATGATACCCTTTTGGCGCATCAGGCATTACGCTATATGCAAAATAACCTCGAAGTGCTTCAAAACGAGATAGCTTTAAGAAAAAAGATTATCCGCAGGGAGCTTGAACTTGATATTGATGGACTGATAGTACCCATACTTATAGATGATAACAAAAAAGTTATAGAGATGAAAAATGAGCTTTATAATGAGGGGTTCGCAGTTGGCGGTATTAGGCAGCCTACTGTAGCTAAAGCGATCATACGACTTATTGCAAGACTTGGGCAAAGTGCACAGGAGTTAGAGCTTGTGTGTAGAAAAATACGTAAATTTAGGTAAAATAAGTGATGAAAATTTCCAAGATACAGATCACTTTAGAGGAGCAGATACTTGTTGATATAGGCCTTGAGATATCTACATCTTTAGCGCTTGTGGGACAAAGCGGGAGCGGTAAAAGCTTAACGCTCAAAGCGTTACTTGGGATGTTGCCATCCTCTATGAAGTGCACACTTGAGTATGATGCAGAGTTTGAACTTCAAGCGGGAAAAACTGTGTCGTTTGTGCCCCAAAACCCTTTTACGGCACTTTCGCCGCTCACAAAAATAAAAAAGCAGTTCTTTGCATCAAAACAGAGAGTTGCCGAGTTGTTCAAGCAGGTTGATCTTGATGAAGAGCTTTTGGAGAGATTTGCTCCGGAACTTTCAGGGGGTCAGTTGCAACGTGTTGTGATCGCTATGGCTTTGGAGTCTTCTCCGAAGCTTTTGCTGCTTGATGAGCCGACAACAGCACTCGATCCCAAAACAAGGGTGATTATTTTGGATCTTTTAAAAGAGTTACAAAAAAAATTTGGATTTAAAATACTTTTTGTAACACACGATATGTACTCGGCAGAAGCTTTGTGTGAGGATATATGTGTTATTAAAAACGGTAAGGTTGTTGAGAGTGCAAAGATGCAAGAAGTTATGCGTAATCCACAACAAAGTTATACAAAAACATTGATAGAAGCAAATTTTGCAAACAGGGAATTTAGGAACTAAGATGATAAAGAAAATATTTTTTACAATAATTATAATAGGTTTTGTAACCCCCTTTATCATACTTGGCTATTATATGACGCAGTATGAGTATGACACATCATCACTCACTGAGTATAAACCCCCGTTAACGACTAGAATTTATGATAAATATGGTGAGAAAATCGCAAATATTTTTGACAAACAACACAGATATTATGCTTCCTTTGATGAGATCCCGCCTCGTGCAGTTGAAGCACTTTTAGCGATTGAGGATACAACTTTTTTTGAGCACCCCGGTGTGAATGTTGATGCGATTTTTCGCGCCATTATCAAAGATATAAAAGCACGAAAGATGGTGGAGGGTGCCAGTACCATCACCCAGCAACTTGTCAAAAACAGACTCTTAACCCGTGAGAAAAAGCTCTCAAGAAAGATAAAAGAGTTGATATACTCTATAAAAATCGAGCAAGAGCTCACCAAAGAGGAGATCCTTGAACGCTATCTTAATGAGATCTATTTCGGGCATGGATATTACGGTATCAAAACAGCTGCCGATGGGTATTTTCATAAGAAGCTTGATGATCTAACCCTCAAAGAGATAGCTATTTTAGTCGGTCTTCCAAAAGCACCAAGCACCTATGCTCCCACAAAAAACTATGAGATCTCTTTGGGAAGAGCCAACAGGGTTATCTCACGTATGTATATTCTTGGTTGGATAGATGAGGATACCTACAACCAAGCGCTTCAAGAGACCCCTAAGGTATATGATGACACGCTCACCCAAAATAAAGCTCCTTTTATAGTTGATGAGGTTGTGCGACGTGCTGTGGAGATGGGGATAGATGATATCAAAACAGGTGGATATGAGATATATACCACAGTTGATCTCAGACTGCAAAAAGTTGCGCGGGATTCTTTAAGGTATGCTTATGAGCTTGCGCTTAAACGCATACAGAAGTATAAAGAAAAAGAGCAAAAAAAGCTTGCATCAGATCCAAACTTTGAACCCTCCGATATCAATACCTCGCTGCTTAACGGCGCGCTTGTGAGTATAGATCCAAAAACCGGTGAGGTCTTGGCACTTGTTGGAAGTGTGGACTATAAAAAAAGTTCTTATAACCGCGCTACACAAGGTCGTCGTCAGCCGGGAAGTGCATTTAAGCCTTTTATCTATCAGGTTGCAGTTGATCTTGGGTATTCGGGAGCGACCAAGCTGGTTGATATTGCCAGAACCTATGAGTATGAAAAAAATGGTGAAGAGCTAAAATGGCAGCCAAAAAATTATGAGAAAAATTATAAGGGGCTTATCAGCCTAAGAGAAGCACTTATCCACTCAAGAAACCTTGCGACCATTAATCTAGTCAACGAAATAGGGCTTACACAACTCCTGAGAGAGTTTAAGAAGTTTGGTATAAAAAATCTTCCAAACGATCTCTCTATCTCACTTGGAACTATTTCACTCTCACCATTACAACTTGCAAAATATTATACATCTTTTGCAAATGCAGGGATACAGGTGGAACCTTTTCTTATAAAGTCCATCGATCAAAACGGTGTCACCATATATGAGCATACCTATAAAAGTCGTTTTATAACAGAAGCTACGCAGGCGTTTATCATGACATCGATCTTACGAGATGTAGTGAAACGGGGTACGGGTAGACGCGCAGCTGCAAGGGGGATAGAACTCGCAGGTAAAACAGGAACAACAAACAAAAATGTAGATGCTTGGTTTGCCGGCTATTCTCCAACCATTGAGACGATTGTATGGTTTGGAAATGATGACAACACCCCGATGTATAAAAAAGAAACAGGGGGACGTGTAGCAGGCCCTGCTTTTTCAAACTACTATAGAAGTGTTTTAAAACTTTACCCTCAGATACAAAGAAAGTTTGAAGTTCCTGAAGGAATTATAGAGGTTGATGTAGGTGGTAAAAAAGAGTATTTCAGTGATATTTCAAAACCTCCACGGGCAGAGAGCGAATCTGATCCGCAAGAGGAGTTGTTGTTTTAGAAGTAGTAACCAAAACGTACAGAGAGGTAGTTATCACTAGCGAGATCACTTAGCCCATAGGAATAGTTCAAACTTGTAAAGTATCTGGAGTTGATGTTGTAAAAAGCGTAGAGTGAAGCTGTGTCAATGGTTTGTGAGCCCTTATAGATACTATCAACCACATTGTAAGAGGTACTGACATAAAGCTTTGGGGTAGGGTAAATCCCTATACCGAAGTTATAAGAGAAAGTGTCCTGGTACTGTACATCTGTATAGCTCCCATCATCGTAAGTGATGATCTGATCATCATCGTTGATAAGAGTATAAGCGATACCGCCAAAGAAACTGATGTTGTTTGCAAGATAGCTCATACTGAGTGATGCAGTATAGTCTGTGTTGTTATTGTTGAGTGGAGCATCGTAGGTTGGCAGTAAAACACCGGCTCCTACTCTGAAGTTGAGCGCATCTGCTGGTTTGAATTTGTAGTAAAAACCTAAAAAAGAATCATTCATCCCAGAGTTGGCGTATGTGGAGCTCTCAGAAGTATAGTATCCGCTGCTCGCTTGAAAAGAGAAGTTTTTATAGTAGTAATCGACTTGAAGTGTTTGTGTAAAAGTATCTGTCTTTTCTAAGTTCTCATAATTTGTTTGTGAAAAATTCACACCTAAAACAATATCAAAACTATGAGGACTCTGTAAGCTTTTAATGGTGCATCCGTTGATATCTACAAGGTCACTCAAAGGGGTGTTTGGGCAGATATCTACCTTGTCTTCGACACCGTCCATATCAAAATCACTGTATGCGTATATGTTGAGTGAGAGAAGTACAAAAATAACAAAAATAAGCCTGTTCATAGTGTTCCTTTAAGTAATGTTCATGATTTGTATTTGGATCAAGTACTATCTAAAATTGTATCATAAATTAGGAGCTTTATCTAATCCCTTAATCTCTTGGTATCAAGCTGTATGGGGTGTTTATATAAGTTCAGTTTATTTTTATGATAAATGGATTATAATCCACAAACTCGAGGATTATAACATGATAATAAAAACAAGTAAAACAATAATTGCTGTTTTTGTAACGACAAGTTTATATGCAAACAGCATGGATATTGATTATCTCTTGGAATCGTATAAAGTTGAATCTGATTTGTCAAAAATAACAAAGAGTGAATCAAACGGTTTTGTAGATATATTTACGCGAGAAGATATGGAAAGGATGCAAGCTCGCACACTTGCAGATATTATGAAGTTATTTACTGTGCCATATATTTCAAGATCAAACATTAACTCGACTATGTTTGTAAAACCCTCCCAAAAAAGTATGCCGACATCGGCTGTTCGTATCTTTGTCAATGATCATGATATCACTGCTTCAGTATATCAAAGTGGTGCGCTTATTTGTGGAAGTATTACTCTTGATGCGATAGACCATATAGAGGTATATAGAAGCAGTGCTTCGGTTGAGTTTGGCAATGAACCCTCATCTATAGTTATAAAACTCTACACAAAGGATCCTTCTCGCGAAGAGGGGGGCAAAGTTCGTGTAAGTGGTGATGGTGATGGAAGTTCATATATAAGTGGCTACATAGGGCAGACACTTCAAAGCGATATAAGCTACTTTGTTTATGGTAATACAAACCAAATGAAGCGAGACGTTTACTATAATCAGGGATATCCAATCAAAAGTGACAGCACAAATGCAAATCTATATGCAGGTATAAATTATAAAAGCTGGGATGTCGAGTTTGGTTATTTTCAAACGAAAACAGATCCGTTTTTAGGTATGGGAAAAGATGTAACACCAAGCGGTGGCAGTACCGATACACGGTATAGCTATATTCATCTGACAAAAAAGTTTGCAAATGAGTTCCGCTTGCAAGCAAGTATTGACCTTGTAGATTCGCAGGCAAATATGCAGGATATGAGTGGGATTTATGCCGGTGATTTTGGATTTGTACAAGACTACAGTATGGATGTTGCAGATAAAATCTACTCCCTTATACTTGATAAAACTTTTAAAACATACAGTAACTCTTTGTATATTGGCGGATTTGTCAAACATAAACATACAGAGGTAAAGGGAGATTTTGATACAAATAGTACAGATTTTAGAGCCCATTACAATCTATACTCCCTTTATATTGAGGATAAATATAATTTTACCCCGACTACAATGGGAATTCTTTCATTAAAGAGGGATTATTACCGTTATGAAGAAGATGAAATTGATGATAAAAATGAATATATATTTCGCTTGGGATTGATTAAAAATATTGCAAACTTGCAATTAAAAACATTTTACACACGAACATATTATACAAGTCCGATTATATCATTGTACAGTGACGGGACAAATGCACCTTTGATTACTAACAGGAAGCTTAAATCTGCACAGCCAACACTTTATTCTTTAGGTGCTCGATATAAAGAAAAAAATCAGTTGGCTAACTTCCGAGTTTCATATATTGAATTAAGCAATCCTATTAAGTATGACACTAATGCAGGATTTATTAATGGGGATAAAACCTTTTTTATTCAGTATGAAGTATCATATACGTATAAATTTGATTTAAAAAACAAACTAACTGTAGATGCATACCATGGAAGAAGAAAAGATGCAATGGAGTATTCTCCACCTTATGGTGGGCATATTATAGTGTATAATAGCTACAAAAAATTTGATTTTTTCAATATGTTAGATTATAGAGCTCCATACAGCGACTATGGAATAGATGTAGAGGCATCGTATGATTGGACATCGAGTGTACGGTATCATTATACGAAAGATCTGCTTTTTGGTATAAAAGGGGAAAATATTTTAGATAAAGGCTATAAGCAAGTTTACAAAGGTTTAAGTTATCCGATAAGTGTGTTTGACAGAAAAGTGTGGTTTAATGTGGAGTATCAGTTTTGAAAAAATTATTCTTATTATTAATTATAGTGACATCGTTAATGAGTTCTGCACTAGAGATTGAAAAAGGGATTTATAAGACTATCTTAGAAGCACTGTTTCCATCAAAAAGTATTGTAAAAGTATGGAGTGATGAGGTGTCAAAAAACCCACTTTTCGCATCAATAGAAGGTGTGCGTGTTGTGCAAAATAAAAAAGATGCAGATATATTGATGCTGTTTCATACCTATGATATCCAAAAAAGTGACCAAGCGGTCTTTGCAAACGGATATTTGGTTTTGCAGAGAAACAAGGGAAATGCAGTTGGTGGGTTTTATTGGCAAAAAGGGAGACCCAATCTTGTATTTGTAAAAAATAAACTTCAAGAGCGTGGCATTACACTTCCAAAAAAACTACAAAGTTATATTGAAGATATTGAATGAAGATATCTAATGCAATTTACTCTGGTTTCATAATTTTTTTACTGCTTTTTATCGCTTTTCTTTATATAAATATTGAAGATTTTGAAAAAAAAATAACACAAAATATCCGCGATGTCATTCTTACAAACACCTCCTACCTCGCTGATAATATAGTTAGTATAATTAAAAATTCTGTGGGGGATGAAGATATTTATACAATATTAAAAAATAATCCCCAGCTTCGTCATCAATTAGAATCCAAAATGCAGGTGTTGGTAACACCGTCATTTAAATTCATATATATGCTCTATAAAGATAAAGATGGAAGATATCGATACCTTTTAGATGGGAGTAAAGAGGATAAAGCTTTTTTTGACAGTAAATTTGATGTCAACGAAAAAGAATGGAATAAAGTATATGCCACTAAGAAAACAAATATTATATTTCAAGATGACTTAACAGGACTGTGGATAACAACCTTAAGGCCATACATGATAGATGGGAATGTTCAAGGAGTAGTTGCTATTGACTTTTCAACCAAACTTCTTGATATTTTTTCAGAAATTATGAAGCCGATGAAAGAGGTTTTTTTATATATATTTTTTGCGATTATTTTTCTTTTTGCTGTAATCCTTTATCAAATTATTATCCAACGTAAAACTAAAAAAGAGACAGTTATCGATCCTTTAACACATGCATATAATCGTGTCTTTTTAAGGGATTTTATCGATAAAATAGATTTTTATCATTATGATATTGTTATGCTTGATCTTGATTATTTCAAAAAAATAAATGACAATTATGGGCATAAAGCCGGAGATTTTATTCTGGAAAGTTTTGTTGGGCTGGTAAAGAAAAATTTACGAGATAAAGATTATATAGTTCGCTTTGGAGGTGAAGAGTTTCTTATATTTCTCTATAAAGAAAGAAAAAAACAATCAAGTGCCATACACACATTGGAAAGAATTAGAAAGAGGATAGAAAACTATAATTTTGTATATAATGATACAGTTATCAAAGTGACTGTATCGATAGGATTAGTAGATGATATGCATAAGTATAAAACAATCCAAGAGGTTATGAAAAAAGTTGATGAGAGGCTCTACGCTGCAAAGCATTCCGGAAGAAATATTATTATAGACAGTGATGTATCATCTACAAATATGGTACAAACTGCACTAATGGAAATAGAAAAAATCAAACTTGCCATTGATGAGGGAAGAGTATTTTGTCATTTTCAGCCAATTGTAGAGATACAAACACAAAGTATTGTAAAATATGAAGCGCTGATTCGTCTTAAAGATGAAGATGGCACGACAATATACCCGAACTCTTTTTTAGATGCTATAGAGGGAACAAATATCTATAGAGATATGACAAAAAAACTGCTTGAAATAGTTTTCGAGCAAACAAAACAGAAGCAAGTTGCAATAAGTATCAATTTAAATTTATCGGATATAGCAGATAACTCAATCTATACAATACTTTCTGATGAGCTACTAGAGCATAAACTCTATGCTAATTATTTAACAATAGAACTACTCGAATACGAAACGGTTTTAAATGAGTCTTTGTTAATAGAGAGATTGCGAGAAATCAAGTCATACGGTGTTAGTATTGCACTTGATGATTTTGGTTCAGGGTATTCAAATTTTTCTATTTTTGAAGCTTTTCCAATAGATATTGTCAAAATTGACGGTTCTTTGATCAAAAATATCGATACGTCCAAAACTTCATACAGTATAGTGGAAGCGATAGTAAGATTTGCAACAAATTTAGAGATGGATGTGGTCGGAGAGTTTGTTCATAATGAAGCAGTTCTTCATAAACTTAAAGAGTTAAACCTTCAGTATGGGCAAGGCTTTCACCTAGGAAAGCCTCAAGAGATAATTTAGTTATCTGCCCCCTCGGTGAGTACCCATTACAGATGTATCTATCGGTGCACCGCCGCCTACCTGCATAACCTGTTTAGAAACTTCTTGCTGCATCATTGATCCTACAGTATTCATAGATTCTGTTTGCTCCATTTGGTTCACGCGGCTTCTTTGTCTTGTTTGCATTTGAGCTTGAGTTTGTGTCTGCATATTAGTTTGATCTGCACTTGGCTCCACAGAGCTTCTGAGTTGTTCAATTGCCGCTGCTCTTTCGTCATCGCTCAAAGTGGACAGAGTAACTTTAAAATCATTGACCAGATCCACTCTCTCCTCTGGAGTTGCATTGATGATAGCAGTAATTTGCTCATCAACTGTTACATCTTCTGCCATAACTACGGTTGATACTCCAAGCAACGCTAAAGTTGCCAGTAATTGTAAAGTTTTCATTTTAGATCCTTTGTGTTTTGTTGAGAAGCACTTTGGAAGTTGCTTCTGTTTTTTTTCATAGTGTCATTATTACATAGAAGTGTTAGAGAAGTATTAGCTTTTTCAAGTGCAGTTGGAATGTCGTTCCATCCCCCTTTGAACTTTGTACCTCTATACCTATATCGAGTTCATCGCACAGTTTTTTGACTATGTGCAGGCCGATTCCTATCCCTCTTTCTTGCTCCTTGTAAAATCTCTCAAATATCATCTTAGGATTTTTGATCCCTATCCCGGTATCTTTGATAAAGAGTGTTTGAGAGTTTTTGTTGTATGAAACAGTTACGGAACCTTTTGTGGAGTTGTATTTTGCTGCGTTGGAGAGTATATTGTTGACAATACGTATCAATGCTTTTTTATTGCTGTAGAGGGTTATAGGTTTTTTTACTTCTATGATAAAAGTGATACCTGGGTAGTTTTTTTCAAGCATTTGAATTTGTTCTTGGAGGATTTTTGTAAGCTCAAATTTCTCTTTTTGCATATCATGGTTAAAAAGGTATGAGCGCAGATGTTCCTGAAGATGAAGAACGTTTTGCACACTTTGCTCTATACGCATAAGTTTTTCATTATCATTCAGCTCTTTTTTAAGCATGGATGTATTGAGCCGAAGTGTTGCAAGTGGTGTGTTGAAGTCATGTAAAATATCTTTGATAAATTCCTGGGTGAGAAGCAGAGCATTTCTCAAAGGGTACAGGGCATAGACGGAAAAAAGTATGGAGAGCAAAAGAATTACCCCAAGAACTATAAGAAAGTTTACTATCGCTTGATTTTGAAGTTTATGTATCTCTTTTAAGTAGTTCTCTTTAGAGAATTTTAGAAGCATTATATATTTTTGTGAATTGGGGATAGGGTAGTAGGAGCGCAGACCATCATCATTTTGATAAAGAGTATAAAGCTTTTGTTTGTTTTTTTCTAAAAATTTTATGGTGAATTTTTCACATTTAAGATCATAGCTGCATAGGCGCATCTCATTAAAAAGTTTTTCATTGAGTGTTTGTAGATTTTTTGTATAGTTAATATAAAACAAAACAGCGGTTAAAACCCCAAGTGAGGAGAAAAAAAGAATAAAACTTTTTAAAAATGATTCTAGTTCAACTTTACTCAAGAACATATCCTACGGCACGAATATTTCGAATATTGAGTCCTGTTGTGTGCTTGAGCTTGGTAATTGCTACCCTTAGAGCTGTTGCAGAAGGTCTTTCTAAACATTCCAGAAGTATTTGTGTGTCAAGAACCTGTCCGATATTTTGCAAAAACATCTCCAGAAGCCTCTCTTGAACCTCACCTAAAGCAAGCACATGATCACCTTTTTTTAGTATCTTTGTAGAGGTATTAAACTCGAGATCTTTGTAGATGATCTTTGATGAGGAGTGTTTGTGAAGTTTGGCATTGACGCGTATGAGCAGCTCTTCTGGGAAAAAAGGTTTTTTTATATAGTCTTCAGCACCGATCTCAAAGGCTTTGGAGATAGAATCAAGATCCACGGCAGCGCTGATAAAAATTGTGGGTGTGGAGTCCTGTGCACTTCTGAGTGCTTCTAGAAGTTCAAGTCCGTTCATTTCGGGTACATTGATATCAAAAATATACAAATCAAACTTTGTATCATAAGCAACATCAGCAGCTTCGGCTCCATCGGAAACCAAAGTTACCTTATAACCCTCACTCTGAAGCAGTTCTTTTATGGTAAGAGCAAGTAATGCATCATCTTCCAAAAGTAGTATATGTTTATTCATTTTAAGATTATATTATAGAAGTATTAGCGAAGTATTAAGCCTGAGTAGTATAGTATGTTAAAAATACAAAAAATGGAAAGAGAAATGAAAATTATTTTATTTTTATTGTTAAGTTTATTGGGAAGTGAGGCGTTGTTCGCACTTGAAAAAGTAAAGACGAGTGGTGCTTCTGCAAGAGATTCTGAGGCGGTCGTGTTTATGTACCATCGTTTTGGTAACTCAAAATATCCCTCTACAAATATAAGATTAGATCAGTTTCGCGCACATCTTGAGTATATACACAACAATGGCTTTAAAGTGTGGAAGCTCTCAAAAATTCTGCGTTATTTAAAAGAGCATAAAGAGATACCTCCAAAAACAGTTGCTATAAGTGTTGATGATGCGTATATATCAACCTACACAAATGCATATCCAATGTTGAAACAGATGGGTTATCCATTTACGGTCTTTGTCAACACCCACCCCATAGATGTGCATTCCAAAAGTTATATGAGTTGGGATCAGATGAGGGAGATGGCGGATAACGGTGTGGAGTTTGCCAATCACTCCCTAACGCATGAGTATATGCTGCCATCGCCATTAGAAACAAAACAAGAATGGAGCAAACGCTTTGAAAAAGAGGTACTGCTTGCACAAAAAAGATTGCAAGAGGAGTTAGGGAAAAACACCAACACAAACCCAAAGATGTTCTCCTACCCTTTTGGTGAATACAACACCGATATGGCTGCGCTGCTTCGTAAGATGGGTTTTATAGGGATCGCACAAGAATCAGGTGTGATGAGTCGTGCAAGTAGTTTTGAGGCTATGCCGCGCTACCCTATGTCGGAGCGTTTTGGTGCTTTGAAGAGTTTTGCTCTGAAGATCAATACACGCGCACTTCCTATAGAAGAGATAAGCCCTTTTGAACCTGTTTTACATAACAACAATCCTCCAATACTTCGCTTAAAACTTCAAGAGCATATGCCAAGAATAGGTTGTTTTTTAAGTAGCGGAGAGAAGATCGATTTTAAGTGGCACTCTAACACTGAGCTAGAGGTGTATGCAAAAGAGCCACTTAAAGGTCCAAGAGAGCGCTATACATGTACAGCACCGGCGGGCGATGGCTCATGGTACTGGTACAGCCATATGTGGATCATCCCATCACAAAAACGGGGATACTTGCATGATGAGAAAGCAGAGCTTAACTAAAAGCTCTGTTCAGTGCTGAAAATAAAGCTTTTACAGAAGCTGCTGTGATATCGTTGTCTATACCGACACCAAAACAGGAAAAGATCTCTTTGCTCTGGATCTCTATGTATGCTACTGCTTTTGCAGAGCTTTTGTCTCCACATGAGTGCTCAGCATATGAGCTTAATGTAAACTCATGGTTATAGTTTTTCATCAAAGCATTTTTACAGGCATCTATAGGACCGTTACCTTCACCTTCTGAGACTATCTCTTTGCCATCATGTATATAGCTTAAGGTGCATTTTGATGTTTTGGAATCACTTGAGAGTGTAAAGTTGAGCAAAGATATATGCTCTTTTGGATGAAAGTAAGTGTTTTTAAATATCTCCAAGATCTCATCTGCACTCAGCTCTCTTCCTCTTTCATCTGTGACAGCCTGAACAATTCTGCCGATCTCAGGGTGCATCGCTTTTGGAAGAGAAAAACCGTAGTTCTTCTCTAAGATATAAGCGATACCCCCTTTTCCAGACTGTGAATTTATGCGAATAATACTTTCATATGTTCTTCCAACATCCTCAGGGTCTATGGGCAAGTATGGCACCTCCCAGTGCTCATCTTTTTTGGCTTTTTGGTATGCAAGCCCTTTGTTGATGGCATCTTGATGAGAGCCTGAAAATGCAGTATAGACCAATTCACCAACATAAGGATGGCGACAATGCGTCTCTATCTCTGTGCATCTCTCAACAACATCAAGAACTGCATTGACATCACTAAAGTCAAGATTACTCTCGATCCCCTGTGTTGTCATATTTAACGCCAAAGTGATGATATCGACATTTCCTGTACGCTCACCGTTACTTAGAAGTGTTCCCTCCACTCTGTCGGCTCCTGCTAAAAGTGCTAACTCTGTTGCGGCGACTGACGTTCCTCTATCGTTGTGCGTATGGGTTGAGATGATGACATGCTCACGGTTGTCAAGATGTCTTGCCATCCACTCTATCTGATCAGCATAGATATTTGGTGTTGCCATCTCCACGGTTGATGGAAGATTGATGATCACTTTTCTCTCTTTGTTTATCCCCCAGCGATCTGTTACGGCATTACAAATACGTGCTGCAAATTCCAACTCTGTTCCCGTAAAACTTTCGGGGGAGTACTCTAAAAATATCTCACCATCATGATCCTGTTCATATCGCTTTACAAGATCAACCCCTTCAAGCGCAAGTGCCAAGATCTCATCTTGTGTTTTTGAAAACACGATTTTTCTCTGAGCTATAGAAGTTGAATTATATAAATGCACAGTCGCTTTTTTAACACCTTGCAATGCTTCAAAAGTTTTAGCGATTAAGTGCTCACGAGCTTGTACTAAAACCTGAATGGTTACATCGTCTGGGATGAGATTGTCATCGACCAAACGGCGTAAAAAGTCAAACTCCACTTTGGAAGCTGATGGAAATCCCACTTCTATTTCTTTAAAACCTATTTTGAGTAAGAGTGTGAAAAGTTCAAGTTTTTTCTCCATATTCATAGGGTTTATAAGTGCTTGATTACCATCTCGTAAATCTACACTACACCATATGGGAGCTTTTGTTATAGTATTATCTGGCCAAGTGCGATCTGGCAAATCTATTTTAGGATAGGGGCGATATTTGCCCTTTGGTATATGATTCATTGTGAATCCTTTTCAACTTGAATTTTAATAACACACTCTTACATTTGTTATTAACGGGTGCAATTATAGCAAGTTTGAGGCTTTTAAGAAAGAAATTTGAGGGTTAGTTTTTAAAGTTAAGGATAATTTTTATTGTTTATATAGTTTTTCTCCCAAAGAGGGGAGAAAATACTAACACTGGTACGTAGTTTTGAATTCGTAAGCAGTTGGACGACCCTCATCTGGGAATACGTCACGCTCAAATTTGTAGCCTTGGTACGTGTTGATCATTTCATCAGTAAATACCGGTTTTAAGAAATCATTGTCTGCAATAAGACCTTCAAGTGCTTCACGTAATGTGTGTGGCATTTGTTGAATTCCTCTTTCACGAATCTCATCAAGAGTAAGTTCGAAAAGATCTTCATCCATTGGACCTACAGGAGTAAGTTTTTGTTTGATACCATCAAGTCCAGCCATCATCATTACAGCAAATGCAAGGTATGGACACGCAGTAGAATCTGGGAATCTCATCTCGATACGTGTAGCTTTTTCACCGGCACCGTAAGGGATACGACAAGCAGCTGAACGGTTTTGTGAAGAGTAAGTAAGAATACTTGGCGCTTCAAAACCTGGGATAAGACGCTTGTAAGAGTTTGTTGAAGCATTTGTAAATGCAGCAACAGCTTTAGCATGTTTGAAGATACCAGCAGCGTAATTAAGTGCTAACTCTGAAAGGTTACCGTAGTTTCCTTCTGTATAAAAAAGGTTTCTGCCATCTTTCCAAAGTGATTGGTGAACGTGCATACCGTTACCGTTGTCTCCATAAAGTGGCTTAGGCATAAATGTAGCAGTTTTACCGTTAAGGTGTGCAATCATTTTTACAACATATTTGTATTTTTGAACATTGTCAGCAGCAGTGATGATATCACCGAATACGATACCGATCTCACCTTGACCCTGTGCAACTTCGTGGTGACCAAGAACCACTTCAAGACCAACTTGTTCTAAAACTTGCATCATCTCTGCTCTCATATCAACCATAGAGTCAGTAGGTGCAACAGGGAAGTAACCACCCTTTGTTCCCGGTCTGTGACCCGTGTTGTACATATCTTCATAAGTAGTATTTGAGTTCCACTCACCCTCTTCTGTATCTACTTTATATCCGGCTTCATTGATGTTATCAACAAATTGAACATTATCAAAGATAAAGAACTCATTTTCCGGTCCAAAGTATGCAGCATCTGCAATGCCGATATCTTCAGCATGCTTGAGTGCTTTTTTAGCGATTGAACGTGGACATTTTTCATAAAGCTCACCTTTGTAGATATCAAAAATATCACAAAAGAGAATGACGGTCGGATCAGCAGTGAAAGGGTCTAAGAAAGCCGTTGGCACATCAGGCTTTAAAATCATATCTGATTTGTTGATCGGTTGCCATGCTTCGATTGAAGAACCGTCAAATGGAAAACCATTTTCTAAATTTTCTGCATTTACTGCACTATAGCGGTATGTTAAGTGGTGCCATGCACCTTTGATATCTGTAAATCTTAAATCTACGAATTGAACATCATTATCTTCACAAAAAGTAAAGAATTCTTCTATACTATTGACAAATTTTCCCATTAATTTTCTCCTGAGTAATATTTCTGACATTAGTATATCTGATTTACTTTCAAACCAACGTTTTCTATTGCCTAAATATTGATCAAGTGGGATTATTGTTTCATAAAGTTATACCCGCAAGGGGTATATGGAAGTTGAGGCGGCTTTAGCTGTAGAGGCGTATCTCTCCACCCTCTTTGGCATAAAGCATGAGGTTGGCTATATTGACACTTCTGTCACAAGAGCGTTCAAGTTTGCGAAGTGTTCCTAAAACTTTTACATATTCGGGTGAAAGTTCTCTCTCTTCTATGATCAATGTCATGATCTCTTTTTCTAATATGGAAAACATATCATCATTTTTACTCTCTTCAACCATCACCTTTCTATAGTACTCTTCTGCGTTGCATCCATCAAGATCTTGGAAACATTCCAAAATATATTCAAGTGCTTTTAGTGTGCTTTTATGCAGTTGAAGTATGGTACTGCTTAGTGGTGTAAGATCGAGTTCACTGTTTGTATGTTCCCTCATACGGCGTGTATATTTTTTTATACCTACACCGATACGAACAATCTCATTCGTCATCTTAAGGTAAGCGACCAAGGTTCTCAGCTCTTTGGCTTCAGGGCCAAAAAGAGCAAAGGTTTTAATGATCTCATTGTCTATAATATCACCTTGAACAGTGATATTGTTCAGTTTTTCCTGAACCGCTTTAAAATCTTTTTCTTCATGTGATTGAAAAGCTTCTAAAGAGATTTGGTTTGCTGTGACAATATTTTCTAAAAGTCCGGAGATAAGCCCTCTGATCTCATCAATTTTGTTATCATACTTTGTTGACATCTATTCTTCCTTTACGTTTCTTTTTCTTCTGATTAACCAAATTTACCGGTGATATACTCTTCTGTAAGCTTCTCTTTTGGTGTTACAAAAAGCTCTTCGGTATGTCCAAGTTCTATGAGTTCGCCAAGGTACATAAAACCTGTATAGTCACTTACTCTGGCGGCTTGCTGCATATTGTGGGTAACTATGATGATGGAGACCTGCTCTTTGAGTGCAACGACAAGCTCTTCAATACCCGCAGTAGAGATAGGGTCAAGTGCTGATGTCGGCTCATCAAAAAGGAGAACTTCCGGTTCAACTGCAATGGCACGGGCAATACAAAGACGTTGTTGTTGACCACCCGAGAGACCGTTTGCATCATGTTTGAGTCTCTCTTTTACCTCTTTCCAAATAGCAGCGTCACGCAACGCTTTTTCCACTCTGTCTGCAAGCTCCGTTTTGTTTTTAATCCCCTGAAGCCTCATACCGTAAGCAACATTGTCAAAGATACTCATAGGAAATGCAGTGGGTTTTTGAAAGATCATCCCTATCTGAATTCTAAGCTTGATAAGGTCCTCTTTTGGACTTAAGATATTTCTGTTTTTAAAGAGGATCTCCCCATCATACTTATTGCCTGGGTAAAGATCATGCATACGGTTAAAGCTTCTCAGAAGTGTTGTTTTTCCACAGCCTGATGGCCCAATAAGTGCAGTGATGCTGTTTTTTGCTATAGGCATGTCAAGTTTTTTGATGCTTGGTGCATCGGCAGATGCGTAAGTAAACTCAAAATTATTCACTTCGAGTGCTTTTTCTTGTGTAATATCTACAATAGTTGCCATTATTTGCCTTTCCTTTTCATAATAAATAATCTTCCAAGTATGTTTAAACTTAAGATAAACATACTCAGTATAAATGCTGCAGCCCAGCCAAGCTTTTGCCAGTCTTCATAAGGGCTTGTTGCATAATTGTACATTGTTACGGTGAGTGATGCCATCGGCTCCATCATATCCGTGTTTAAAAAATTGTCATTAAACGATGTGAACAGAAGTGGTGCGGTTTCACCTGCAACACGTGCTACACCGAGTAAGATACCTGTAAGGATCCCCGCTTTTGCTCCACGGTACACAACCTGTAAGATCACTTTGTACTTTGGAGCACCGAGTGCAAATGCCGCTTCACGAAGTGTTGATGGAACAAGTTGAAGCATATCATCGGTCGTTCTTAAAATAATCGGTAACATGATAATAGTGAGTGCAACAGAACCTGCCCATCCTGAGAAGTGCCCCATAGGTGCAACAACGATGGCATAAACAAAAGCACCTATAACGATACTCGGTGCTGACATCATGATATCTGAAATATCACGGATGGTCTCGGCAAGCTTGGATTTTTGTCCATACTCACTGAGGTATGTTCCCGCTAAAATTCCAAGCGGTACACCAAAAAGTGTAGCAACACCAACGATCATAAACTGACCGATCAGAGCATGTTTTAACCCACTATCTTCATAGCCCGGAGGTGCTCCCTCTTGGGTAAAAATATTCCAGCTCAGAGCATCTATGCCATTCATTACCAAAACGCCGAGTATCCAAAATAAAAAACCTATCCCAACGAGGGCTGAAAGAGTAGAGAGAACCATCACTACATTGTTTATAATGATACGTTTTTGAGTATGAGTCATTATGATGCCACCTTTGTTCTTCTAAGGAAGTAAAATTTTGCGATAGAGATAATAGTAAAGCTGATCACAAGCAGTATGAGTGAGAGCTCAAACAAAGAAGAATAGTACAGATCAGTATCTGCTTCTGTAAACTCATTTGCCAAAGTTACCGGTATCGATGTTGCCGGTTGGAGCAGATCGGTTGAGATCTTATGAACATTACCCATAACAAAGGTAACTGCCATCGTCTCACCTATAGCACGGCCAAGAGCTAAGATAAATGAGCCGATGATACCGGCTTTTGCATAAGGGATAACAATATCTTTGATCACATCCCATTTGGTTCCCCCAAGAGCATATGCTGATTCTTTTAAAATATCCGGCGTTGTGTTCATAGCATCACGAGTAACTGCCGCCATAAAAGGCAAAATCATAATAGAGAGCACAATACCCGCTGTTAGCATGGAGATCCCGATGCCGCCAAAGGCATCACGAATAATAGGCACAAAATAGAATAAACCCCACATACCATATATAACAGAAGGGATAGCCGCAAGAAGCTCTATGGAGACACCTACAGGTGATTTGAGCTTTGCGGGTGCGATCTCACTTAGAAAAATTGCAACACCGATAGCGAGAGGAACTGCAAGTATCATTGCTAAAAATGTTGAAAGCACCGATCCGTATATTGCAGGAAGTGCACCAAATTTTTCCAGGTTTGGTGCCCACTTTGATTCTGTAATAAAGTCAAAACCAAAATACTCTATAGAGTTCATGGAATGCTGAAGAAGTACAGTAAAGATCCAAGCAACTAAAAGTAGTACGGCAACTGCAATAATTTTTGTCAGATTGGCAAAAACTCTATCTATAATAATACCCAAGATGTCTCTCCATTAAAAAAGTTCGCAATTGTAAAAAAGTTTGGTTACATAACGGTTACCAAATTGTTTATCAGCTGTAATCATAATGTTACATTGAGGATTTATACTTTCGCAATCAAAACATAAGGATTTATCATGTTCAAAAAACTAGCTTCACTGGCAATAATTGCAGCCATCTCTGCTACATCCTCTTTTGCAGCGGACAAGATCAACGGTGCAGGTGCATCTTTCCCGGCTCCACTTTATTACGACTGGGCTTACTCATATAAAAAAGATACAAAAAACCGTGTAAATTATCAGTCTATAGGTTCAGGTGGAGGGATCAAGCAGATCACTCAACGTATCGTAAACTTTGGTGCATCTGACAAACCACTGAACTCTAAAAAACTTGCAAAAGCAAAACTTTTACAGTTTCCGGCTGTTATCGGTTCTATTGTTATCGCTTTTAATGTTGATGGTATCGCAGATGAGACGCTTAAACTTAAAAACTCTGTTGTTGCAGATATCTTTGCCGGTAAGATCACACACTGGAATGATCCGGCTATTGTTGCGGACAATAAAGGTTTAAAACTTCCAAACCAAAAGATCATCGTTGTGCACCGTTCAGACGGAAGCGGTACGACGTATAACTTTACATATTATTTGAGTGGAAGTTCAAAAAACTGGAAAAATAACTTTGGTACGGGAAAAGCAGTTGACTGGGCAGTCGGTATCGGTGGAAAAGGGAATGAAGGTGTTGCAAATCTTGTAAAACAAACACCTTATGCTATAGGCTATATTGAGCATGCCTACAAGGAGAAAAACCACTTAAGTGCAGCGGTATTGCAAACAGCAAGCGGTAAATGGGTAGTTGCCAATGAAGAGAACTTCAAAGCTGCCGCAAAATATGCAAGCTGGACCAAAAAAGATAACTTCTATGCAATGTTGGCACTGCAGGAGGGTGATAGATCTTACCCTATTGTGGCAGCGACGTTTATCCTTTTACCAAAAGAGAAACCTGCTATGAACAAAAAAGTGATCGCATTTTTTGACTATGCATTTAAAAACGGTGACAAATCTGCGAAAAAACTGGGGTATATCCCACTTCCAGAAGCTACCAAAACTATGATACGCGAGTACTGGGCTGAAAATATCAAATAAACCAATATTTGTAATCATTATGTAACCAAACTGTTTTATACTTCTTGCAACAAATAAAAGAAGTATTTTTAATATTTCTATAAATAAGGGAAAAAAATGAAAAAAATCGTTTTATCAGCATTGGCTGTTTTAACACTAGGTTCTGTCGCAGCTTCAGCTGGTTCTTTAAAGTTTTATGTTGATGAACAAGGTCAGGTTTTTACAACTGCTGCTGAGGGGCGCACACTTTTACAATCAAAAGAAACACCGGTATATGCAAAAGCTTCCAAGTTAAAGATTAGCGGTGTGCACTATCTAGGGTACAATCTGATATCTACAAATGAGGTGAAAGCGATCGCAGACGGCGGACCAAAAGATGCAACTGTAACGGGTAATTTTGAAATGCGTCGTAATTACCTGCAAGTAAAAGCATACCTTTTTGATGATCCAAAAAGTTTTTTACGTGTAACTTTGGATTCTACCTATACAAACGCTACTGCAGATGAAGGTGGACATGCAGATGTATATGTAAAATATGCCTACCTTTTTGTAAATGATGTTCTACCCTTTACAGGCGTTGAGTTTGGTATGGTTCACAGACCATGGATCGATTATGAAGAGCACCAAGGTTGGTGGTATCGTTCAATCTCCAAAGTTTTTGTGGAAGCGAGTGAGTCGGCGCACCTGACAAACTCAGCTGATTTAGGTTTTAACTTTAAAACAAAAACAGAGTATGTAACGACCGAGCTCGGTCTTTTCAATGGTGAGGGTTACCATGGTACAAATGATAACAGTGGTGCAAACGGCGAGCATATAGGAACAGGTAATTCATTGGAGTGGAGAACTACTCTTGCAACGTATGGCAATGGTGATACAAAGAGAAAAGCACTCAAAGATATATACTTCGATATGTCATTTTTTGGTCAGTACAATATGAAAAATTCTCATAATGCAGATGCGGCAGGAAATATGTACTCATACCTTTTTTATGGTTTCCACGGTGTGTATAACACTCCTGATTTCTTGATCTCGGCACAGTATGTAAAAGCAGAAAATGATTATGAAAAAACAAGTGAGTGGAATGGAAAAGGGTTTTCTGTAAATGCTACATATCGCTTAGGGAAAAAGCATCAGTATGAAGTGCTTGGACGTTACGATACATGGAAATCCAAAAATCAATCAACTGATGTTGAACAAAAAACACGTAACTTTATTTATGGTGTAGCATGGAAGCAAAACAAAAATGTAAAATGGCTACTAACAGGTCAAACATATAAAGCTGATGACTACAGAAACTACAAAGGTTCCAATGTTCAAAACTGGAACTCTGCCATGTTAACTGCTGAGGTTCACTGGTAGGTCACTTCTACAAAACAAATTCAATTCTTCTTGTATATAGGGCTTTTCCGGCAAACGCCGGAGAGCCTTTTTTTTATTGAAAAAAAGTAACATTTTATTAGTTTAACTTATTAATATTAGACTAAAGTATTCTTCGTTAAAATTTAGTAAAATCTATTGAAGAAAGAGGATGCCAATGATCTTCAAAATTATGAGTGCCTTTTTCCTCTCGTTACTAATGATCGCTTGTTCTTCTCAAAACTACGAAAAACTGAAAGTTTCCTCATCGACTTGGATAGGTTACTCTCCACTGTTTTATGCAAAGGAGCAGGGTTGGTTAGCACCCCTTAATATCCAGCTTCTCAATGTTGTCTCTCTTAGTGAGAATGTCTATCTCTATGAAGCGGACAACTCAGATGCCTTTGTCGGTACGCAGTATGAGTATAGCCTAGTTGCACAAAAAAAACACTCTCTTATGCCCATCATGATGTTTGATCGCTCGTACGGTGGAGATCTGATAATGGCAAATGTTTCCATGAAAGAGCTGCAGGAGACAAACAGTACTATTCATGTATATTTGGAAATGGATTCAATAAATAAAACATTGATTGAATATTTTATAGCAAAGTACAAACTTCAAAACAAACAGATCTCATATGTGAATCAAGATCAAACACAAATATCTACTCTTAATGCCCGCGATATTCAAGAGCCTACAGTGGTGGTCACCTATATCCCGTATAATGAAACACTAAAAAAGCAAGGATTTTATGAGCTTGTATCGACAAAAGATGGTTTAGATATCTTTGTGGTCGATGCCATGTTCACGACAAATGAGAAGTTTCACGAACATAAAGAGCAGTTTTTGGAATTGAAAAAACTAATAGATAAGGCATTGGTGGTTTTACACAATGATCCTTATCATTATTATGAGAGTGTGAAGCCCTATATGAACAACATAAGCTATGAAGAGTTTAAAGCTTCACTTGATGATATCATATGGATAAATGATAAACCTTCTCAAAAGCTTTTAGAGCGTTTAAAAGAGGTTGACTTTCCTACAAGAGATCTGATTTAAATGTTCTTGAATGTACAAAAATTTATTTTGCTTCTTATAGCGGTTTTGTTGTCGATTTTGTATATTGTTTTTATGTATTATCATCTGCAGCAGCAAGATTCTAAAGCAAGGGTGATCCTCAAAGATCTGAGCAATAATCTTTCTGAGACAAGTTATACCCTTTCAAAAGTTATAGCAAGTAAAAAAAATATCATTGCAGCCAAAGCGATACTTGATCGAGTGGTTTCCAACAATGATTTCATTCAGTCTGCTCTTATCATGGATGATGCGGAGGTGCTTCTTTATACCGATCCACATTATGACAAACATGTAGAACAAAGCTTATTTCATCAACAAGCTGACAACTTCTATGCAACGCTTATGGAATCTCCGGCTATTGAGGGGGAGCTTAGATTTTATGAGGGAGGTGAACTCAATACTCTAAGACTTCTGTTTGTTTTAAATCATGATGAGATCTCAAACTACTTTAGTGAAGACAGAAATACCTTTTTGCTCTACTTTGGTCTTTATCCCATACTTCTTTTGTTGATCGTATTGGTTGTTATTAGAAAATATCTCTCAGCACCTCTTGAAAAATTACGCCAGTTTGCCTACTATCAAAATGAGGTTCCCCACTCCTTTAAACTACAAGAGTTAGAAGCTATTCGTTATTCGATGGTGCAGACATTTCAAAGACTTGAAAATGAAAAAAAAGAACTCTATGCTATGGCAAGAACAGACTCTTTGAGTGGTCTGGCAAATAGAAACTCTCTCAATGAATATCTCGAACGCTTGATTGCGGACTCAAAAAGAGAAAATAAAGAGTTTGCTGTGTTATTTTTAGATCTTGACCATTTTAAGACAGTCAATGATTCTCTTGGACATAATATCGGTGATGAACTTCTTAAAAATATCGCATTTATGATCGATGAGGTGATTCGTTCAAGTGATTTTGTAGCAAGGATTGGTGGCGATGAGTTTGTTGTGGTGCTACACAAATACAGTTCACTTCTGGAGCTGACAAATATTATAGAGCGGATACAGCAACAACTCTCTAAACAGTTGATTATTCAAACGAATCCTGTGTATGTCAGTAGTAGTATAGGGATCGCTTTTTTCCCTAAAGATGGGGACAATATTGTTTCTTTGATGCAACATGCCGACATCGCGATGTATGAAGCCAAGCAAAAAGGTCGTGCACGCTACCATTTCTTTACAGAAGAGCTGAACAAGAGGGTACAAGAGACCATTTTACTGGACAAATCTATGAGAGAAGCCCTTGCTAATAATGAATATCAGCTTTTCTATCAACCAAAAATTGATATAAAAAGTGGAGATATCATAGGTGCTGAAGCACTCATTCGATGGATAGATCCAAAGCGGGGTATTATTGCTCCTGATCTGTTTATCCCTTTGGCCGAGGAGAACGGTTTTATCATTGAGCTTGGAGAGTGGGTGGTCAACGAAGCCGTGCACCAATACAGCTTGTGGAAAATGGCAGGCTTAAAAAACTTTACTATAGCGATCAACATATCAACCAAACAGCTTCTCAATGTCGATTTTGCTCACGATTTTATTACAATCTTAGAGCAGAATGATCTTAGTGCTTCTGATATTGATATAGAGATAACCGAGTATATGTTTTTAGAACAGAATCAAAATAATGCAGATATATTAAAAGTGCTGCATGACAATGGTATAAAAATATCCTTAGATGATTTTGGTACAGGATATTCCTCTTTGTCCTATTTAAAAAAGTTTCCGATCGATTATTTGAAAATTGACAAGTCATTTATGGATGATTATGCTACGCAAGAGGGGGCTGTTTTTATTGAAACGATAGTGAAAATGGGACAAACACTCAACATGAAAGTGATTGCAGAGGGGGTTGAGACCCGTGAGCAGCTGGAATATTTGGATTCTGTAGGGTGCGATTACTATCAAGGGTATTATTTTTCCAAGCCCCTTAGTGTTGAGGCTTTTGAAAAAGAGTTTATCAGTGGGCTTGTAAACGCAGTATGATACTTTTTATACGCCATCTACTCTAAGCAGTTTTGTTTTACCAACCATAAGATCTATGGTCATGCCGATTCTTTTAAAAACAGACTCCTGTCTGTACTCCAAGTTATGTTTCTTACATACCTCTTTAACGATTGGTTGCATCTTTTGATATTGAGAGAGTGGTATATTTGGGAAAAGATGGTGTTCTATCTGGTAGTTTAAAAAACCTTGAGCAAAGTCTATAAGATCTGTACCGGTATTATAGTTTACACTCCCCATGATCTGTCTTAGGTAAAATTCACCCTGAGATTTGTGTGGTTCGCTGAACTGGTATATATCACCGGCTGAGTGGTTTGGTACGATAACCAAAAAGGAGTGAAGATTTGCATACGCTTCTGCCATCAGTAAAATAATAAAGGCATTGAAAACAGCTCCCATACCAAGTGGCAAGAAAAGAAGCGGTAATAGTACGAAACGCACAAGAGCATATGGAAGATAGAAGTTCTTCCAAAGCTCCAAGCCATTTTTTGTAAACGGTGATATATGGTATTTTTTGATCTCCGGCAAACGTTTTTTACGGCGCTCTTTATTCTCTAAAATACGCAGAGTATTCGGTGCATAATAGACAGGTTTCCACATAGCGGCAAAGATATACATCATAACACGTCGAAGCCACATCGGCACTTTGGACTGTATGAGCCATTGTAGATTGCGTTCTACATTGTCAGGATCATCATCCTCACCTAAATGGTAATGGTGCATGATGTTGTGTTCATATTCCCACGCTTCAGGTTTGATCCAATCAAGCCAATGAATATATCGGTTTTTACCTCTTGCATAGCCGGCTTTTGTATATTGGTACGGGATATTTGGAACTTTGTCATAAGCACCGTGTAAAATTGGATGTGTCACATTTGCCCATCTTGAGACATTGCCTACACCGATAAGCACCGCCGCAATAACTGCGAGTACCCAAAAAGCAAAACTGCCCAAACCAATGGAAAGCTCCAGCGCACTTGCAACATAAATGAGGAAAAAACCACTAAGAGTAGAGGCTCGTCCCCATCTTTCAAGTTTGAGAAGGTGTTGAAAATCTTCTTCAGTGGCAGGACCTATATTTGCCTTGATCTCTTCAAGGTCACGTTGTAGTTGCTCTTTATCGACATCTTCGTATCGGGCATAAGTATGCTCAGACGATGTAAAGTTTTGCTTTTTTGTCTCTTTTGGTGTCTGCTCTTGAGTACTTGGAGCTTCCTGGCTCTTTATCTGGGCTTCATGTTGTTGAATTTTCTCCTGAGCTTCGAGCTCTTGAGCCTCTTCATTGGAGATAATAGACTCTCTGGCATTGAGTTGTTCCTCTATTAGCTCTTTTTCTTTATTTGAAATCTGTTTTGACAAATGTCACTCCTCTATGGTTTATACGAAATCTCGGCATAAATAATTTAGGACATTATATATTAATAATCTTTATGAGTAACATAAATATCAAAATTTAAATTTATTTAAATAAAACATTCTAAATTGAAACATAAAATAAACTTTTATATAAATTAAGAAAAATTATCATTTATACAAATGGTTTTTTATTATGAATATGTTAGAATCAAAGAAGGTTTATATAAAAAAGGAAATGAAGATGTTTCAAAAAAATCGTATAGGGTATGCTTTATTGCTAGGGATTGTTCTTACATTATTTCTCCCTCAGAGCATGTTGGCTGATGAAAAAGGTGAGAGAATAATCAGACTCTTGGATAAAGAGCATGTAAATGATGAAGTATTGGGAACAATTGAGCAACTCATAAAAGATGGTGCTGACGTAAATACGGTTGATGCCGATGGATATACGCCTCTTATCGCAGCAGCAGCAGTGGGAGATGTGAAGACTATTAAACTTTTATTGAAAAAGGGTGCCGATATCAATGCGGCAAATAATGGATTTACCCCTTTAATGTTGGCAGGTAGAAACGGAAGGTATGAAGCAGCAAAATATTTGATCGAAAAAGGTGCAAAGGTCAATGTAAAAAATATTTACAAAGAAACACCGCTTCATTGTGCGGCACAAGGTGCCTTGGAAGATATCGTGATTATGCTGATAAAAAAAGGTGCAGATATCAATGCCAAAGATGAAGATGGCATGACCCCGCTTCTTTATACAACCAAGAACTGGTTGATGGATGCTTCCCTTTTACTTATCAAAAAAGGTGCAGATGTCAATGTGAGGGATATGGATGGTAATACACCTTTGCTTTATGCAGCTAAAAGTTCTTTACAAAATGTTGCCATAGCTCTTGTAAAGAAGGGTGCCAAAATAAATGTTAAAGATGAAGAGGGAAAAACTCCCCTTTATTTTGCAATGGATTTTACAATGAAAAAGTTTTTTGATAAGCTTATTCAAAAGGGTGCAGAGAGTGATGTTGAACTTCCAGATGGAACAACGCCTCTTTTCTTTGCAGCAAGAGAAGGGTTAAATAAATCTTTAGACACACTTCTTAAAAGGGGTGCAGACATCAATGAAAATAATAAATTTGAAAAAACTCCGCTTATAGTAGCACTGAAAAACAAAAAACAAAAAACGGCACTTTTGCTCATTAAAAAAGGTGCTGATGTCAATGCGCAAGACAGAGATAAAGGGACACCGCTTCTTTATGCTACACGACTTGGTTTGAGTGATGCATCTATCGCGCTTATTAAAAAAGGTGCAGATGTGAATGTCACTGACAAATATAGAGAAACACCACTTATCAATGCTGCTGAAAAAGGGATGCTCACAGTAGTTAAGCTACTGATAAAAAAAGGTGCAGATGCACGTCACAGAGATAGAGACGGTGCAACAGCACTTGATTATGCAAATGAAAATCACCATAAAAAAGTGGCAAAGTTTTTAGAAAAATACACAAAATAACTTTTTCGTCTATCGCCTTTTCACTCTAAAGCAAAGAGCTGAAGAGGCGCTTCAACTTCAATTAATAATAACTAAACATCATTTTAGATAAAATATCAACAATTTTAATGCAATAACTATTGGAGAACTTTATGGACGCAGCCAAATATATTTGGATGAATGGAAAATTTGTAGCTTGGGATGATGCGAAAACTCACGTGCTTTCTCATACGCTACATTATGGAAATGGTGTGATAGAAGGAACGAAGGCATATAAAACTGAAAAAGGGTATGCGATCTTTCGTTTGAACGATCATACAAAAAGACTGATCGAATCAGCAAAAATGACCTTGATAGATATCCCTTACACAGTAGAAGAGATGAATCAGGCACAGATTGAGCTTATTAAAAAGAATCAGTTTGATGGTGACAATGTTTATATTCGTCCATTTGCGTTTTTAGGTTATGGAGTGATGGGGGTGTATCATAAAGATGCTCCCGTAGAGACAGTAATGGCTGCATGGGAATGGGGTGCTTACCTTGGAGAAGAGGGGATGAGAAAAGGGATCAAGCTTAAAATTGCTTCAATGACCCGTCCGGCAAATACTTCAAATATGGGTAAGGCAAAGGCAACAGCGAACTACTTAAACTCTCAGATGGCAAAATTTGAAGCGATAGACTGCGGTTACGATGAGGCGCTGCTTTTAGATGATCAAGGTTATATTGCAGAAGCAAGCGGTGCTTGCTTTTTTATGATAAAAGATGGTGAACTCATTACTCCTCCAAATGATAACTCTTTAGCTTCTATAACACAAAAAACAGTGATAGAGATGGCTGATAGAATGGGGATCAAAGTGGTTCGTCGTCGTATAACCCGTGAAGAGGTGTATGTGGCAGATGAGGCATTTTTGACAGGAACAGCCGCAGAGATCACACCGATTGCAATAGTAGATGCAAGAGAGATAGGGAGTGGTTCACGCGGTACGATCACTGAGAAGATTCAAAGTGGATATTTTGACATAGTGTTTGGTCGCAACAAAGAGTATGAGCACTATTTGACTTATATAGATTAAATAAAGCTGAAGAAAAATATCTGTTGTGTAGTTCGTTTAATATTACTTACTACAATATCACGAAACAAAGAGACAAAAAAACAAGGAATATAAATGGCGTCAGATATGAATGACTATTTTAACAAAAAAAAGAGTGAAAACGGTGGCTTTAAAAAGTCTAGCGGTGGTGGCGGTAGCAGCGGTGGCGGCGGTGGACCGCAAATGCCAAAACTGGATATGAACTTTGGTGGGGGTAAAGCCGGAATCGCTTACTTCATCATTGCGGTTATTATCCTTTTAGTGTTGGCAAAACCTTTTACGATTATCGAAGAGGGTCAGCGCGGTATTTTAAGTACCAACGGTAAATATCAGGATCAGGCTTTACTTCCAGGACTTCATTTTATAGTACCGGTGATTCAAAAAGTGTATGTGGTTGATACAAAAGTGCGTATTATTAATTATGCGTCACGTATTGAAGCAAATACAGGGGCATCCGGGATCATCACGAAACCTGCCGTAACAGTACTTGATAAGCGTGGTTTACCGGTTTCTATAGAGCTTACGGTACAGTACAGACTCAACTCACAGTTTGCGGCACAGACCATATCTAACTGGGGCTTTAGCTGGGAAGATAAGATTATAAACCCTGTTGTACGTGATGTGGTTCGTAATGTGGTTGGTAAATATGATGCAGAATCACTTCCGCAAATGAGAAATACCATAGCGATTGCAATAGAAGCCGGTGTCAGAGAGAAAGTGGCAGCTTTGAAGAACTCCCCTGCAATACTACAGTCTGTGCAACTACGTGAGATAGTACTGCCACAAAAAGTAAAAGAGCAAATAGAAAATGTTCAAATTGCAAAACAACAGGTGCAACGTGCACAACAAGAGGTAGAACGTGCCAAACAAGAAGCATTTAAACGTGCAGAAGAGGCAAGAGGTATAGCGGAAAAAGCAAGAATTGAAGCACAAGGTAAGGCGGACGCTGTAACTATTGAAGCAGAAGCTAACGCAAAAGCAAACCTGTTAATTTCAAAATCTTTAACAACCAAGCTTTTACAACTTGAGCAAATGAAAGTTCAAAGTAAGTTTAATGAGGCACTTAGAGACAATAAAGATGCGAAGATTTTCTTAACACCTGGTGGGTCAACTCCAAATATCTGGGTTGATATGAAGAACGGTCATCAAACGAAAACTTCTATAGGTCACTAAGTAGAATGATGCAAGATGCAATACAAAGAATAGACTGGCAAAAGAGTGATCTTTTGCCAGTCATTGTTCAAGATGTTCACAATAACGAAGTTCTAATGATGGCTTATATGGATAAGCAAGCTTTAGAACTTTCGCTCTCTACAAAAATAGCACACTATTTTTCACGTTCTAAACAACGCATTTGGAAAAAAGGTGAAAGTAGTGGACATATTCAAAAGATCCACTCATTTAGCCTTGATTGTGATAACGACACACTTCTGATAAAAGTAACTCAGGAGGGTGTAGCGTGCCATACGGGAAGACGTTCTTGTTTCTTCAAAGAGCTTGAATCGGGTGATGTTAACTCAGAAGTAGAGATAGATACACAGACAAGCTATGGTGTCATAGATACTCTTTACCATACTATTCAAGAGCGTAAAGATGCAGATCCCTCCTCTTCATGGACAGCAAAACTTTTTGCAAAAGGTGATAATACTATTTTGAAAAAGGTGGTTGAAGAAGCAGGAGAGTTCTCGTTTGCCTACAAGGACAACGATGAGGGTGAGATGATCTATGAAGCGGCAGATTTGACATACCATATGCTGGTAGCTTTGGCTGCTAAAAATATATCGCCAGACAGAATCAAGCAAGAGTTGGCACGCAGATTCAACATGAGCGGAATTGCCGAGAAAAATTCAAGAGCTGAATAATGAAAGAGAAGATCACGGCATTTATAGATAATCTGATCCTCTATGATTATATTTTATTTGGCAGTGTTCTTCTTGTTTTTATCCTTTTGCTACTGCTGAGCATATTGCTTCGCCGTAAAGTTGCTGTTTCTATCTTTTTGCTTTTAAGTGCTTTTGCACTGATGTTTTTGGGACCCACTCTTGGATATATAAAAATGCATCAGTACCTATTTAAAAACAAAACAGAACTTATCTCCCAAAAAAAGCTTCATTTTACAAAGGCGGTTGTTGTCAAAGGTCTTCTGAGCAATGAGTCACAGTTTGATTTTTCAGAGTGCAAGATTACGGCGAGTGCTTACAAGGTAAGTGGCAACGCTTTGAAAGATTTTCTTTTTCCGTTTAACCCTTTTAAAAAGATGTCGATTGTAGAGGAAGATATACCTAAAGGGCAAAACAGAGACTTTAAGATCATAGTTGAGCCTTTTACCTACTCAAAAGAGTACAACATCTCTTTGGAAGCGAGTTGTAGATGACACTGTTTAACTATTGGCATATTATAGTGCTTGGTATTATATTGCTTATTTTTATCTTGGGCGTAGTTGCTTCTTTGAAGCAGCCCAACAAAAAACTCATCTTCCCGATGATTTTCTCCGTTGCTCTTATTTGTACACTTTTAGCAGGCTTTTCTATCATAGTGGTTGATAAGTACACAAAAATAGTCAAACTGCATAAGATGAAAAACAAAAGGCTTCTGGGAATAGAGAAAATCGTTTATACGGGTATAGTGAAAAATGAGGGTAATTTTGAGATAGGGGAAGTGACTTTTGAGATCAAACTGGTGAATAAAGGTCATGCTACAGGAAATGTCAAAGGTGGGAACTTTTATAAGCCTAGCGGTTTTTCTGATTTCTTTTCGGGAAAATCGATACGGGAGTATAAACCGCAATCCATTACGAAAGAGTTTGTTGTTGCAAAACATCTCAAGCCCGGAGAAGCAAAAGCTTTTAGAGTGTACTTCGACTACCCGCCATACTTTAGAAGTACGGCGCAGTTTGCCAAGGTATATGGGCACTAGATTTTAATATTTAAGTCCATGGGGCTTAAGCGCTTTATTGATATGTTTTATTTGCAGGTTTTTGTCTCTGCACCACTGTGGAGCCAAGAGAGAGTCATCATTGATCCCTGCTGTTACCCTTTGTACAGAGATATTCTTTGGTTTCATTGAAAGAGACTCGGTTAAAACATCAAGATAATTTTCTTCTGATATAGGGGTAAAGTTGCCCTTGGTGTATTCATTTGCCAGTGCTGTACGCTTGACGACATATAAAGGATGGTATTTTACAGAGTCAATACCCCATTTATAAGCCTCTTTGGAGGTTTCAAGCATCATCTCCTTACTTTCGCCTGGAAGACCAAAGATAAGGTGCCCACAGACGTTAAGACCTGCCTCTTTTGACTTGAGTATCCATTTTTTGACATTGGCACTGTCATGACCCCTGTTTATTCTTTGGAGTGTCTCATCATAGATAGATTGTATGCCAAACTCTATCCATATCTCTTTATCTTTGTTGAGCTTTGCCAAATACTCCAGGGTCTCTTCTGTGATAGAGTCAGAACGTGTACCGATACTAAGTCCTACTACATTTTCAAAGGAGAGCGCTTTGTCATAAAGAGCTTTGAGTGTATCAAAGGGAGCGTAAGTATTGGTAAATGATTGGAAATAGACTAAAAACTTCTCTGCGCCATACTCTTTTTTTTGTCGTGTGCTGATGGCATCGAATTGAATTTGGAGTTGTTGGAGTTGTTTCTCTAAAAAAGGGTTTTGTTTTGATTCTAGGTTGAGATGAAACCCTTTGAGTTCTTGTACCTCGCCGGTACTTGCACTGAAAGAGTCGTTTTCACAAAAGGTACAACCCCCTTTTGCGACAGTTCCATCTATATTTGGACAGGTAAACCCTGAAATATTGATGCCGACCTTATAGACTTTTGTGTTGAATTTGTTTTTTAGGTAACTTCCAAATGTATAGATCTGTTTCAATAAAAGCCCTAGATAATGTACTCGCCTGTAAAACAAGCGGTACAGTATTCATCATCTTTTGCATGAACACTACGTAAGAGAGCATCAGAGTTAAGGTATGCCAAAGAGTCCGCTTCTATAAACTCACAGATCTCCTCTGTGCTCATATTTGAAGCGATCAGTTTATTTTTATCGGGTGTATCAACTCCATAAAAACACGGATCAGTTGTCGGTGGAGAGGATATTCTCATATGCACTTCGGTTGCTCCTGCATCTTTGAGCATTCTAACGATTCTTCTAGAAGTGGTTCCTCGTACTATGGAGTCATCGATAACGATAACTTTTTTACCTTTGATGGTATCTATCATAGGGGAGAGCTTCATTTTCACTTTTAGATCGCGCATCTCTTGAGTAGGCTCAATAAAAGTACGACCGATATAATGGTTTCTCATAATACCCATCTCATAAGGGATTCCACTTGCCTGTGCATAACCTATGGCAGAAGGAACACCGCCGTCTGGAACAGGGATCACCATGTCGGCTTCAACCGGTTTGATTTTTGAGAGCTCTGCTCCCATATTTTTACGCATTTGGTACACACTCTGTCCAAATACACTCGAATCAGGTCTTGCAAAATAAACATACTCAAAAATACATTTTTTAGGAGTCGGCTCGTACACTTTTATGGAGATCGGTGCTTTGTCTTTTTCAAAAATGAGAAGCTCACCCGGCTCAACATCGCGAATAAATTCTGCACCGATAAGATCAAAGGCACAGGTCTCACTTGCAACAACATAACCGCCATTTGCAATACGTCCGAGACTAAGAGGACGAAAACCGTGGCGATCACGCATAGCGAACATTTTTGTTCTACTTAAAAATACTAAAGAAAATGCACCCTCTATCTTTTTGACTGCATCAATGATTCTCTCTAGAAGTTTCTCTTTTTCACTCTTTGCAATAAGGTGTATAAGGTTTTCCGTATCCATAAAGGTTTGAAAAATCGCACCTTTTTTAATAAGACGCTCGCGCACCTCTTGTGCATTGGTCAAGTTACCGTTGTGAACAATCGCCATCTCACCAAGATCATATCGTGCAAATACCGGTTGAGCATCCAAGATAGAGTCATTTCCTGCAGTGGAGTAGCGTGTGTGCCCTATGGCACTGTTACCGCTTAGTGTTGTAAGTTTAGCCTCATCAAAGATCTGCATAACAAGACCACGATCTTTGATAGTGTGAAGTTTTGTTCCATTAGAAGAGCTGATCCCGGCTGCTTCTTGACCACGGTGTTGGAGTGAGTGAAGAGAAAAATACGCAAGTTTGGAAGCTTCTTTGTGACCAAAGATCCCTACTACCGCACACTTTTCATTGACATTTTCTAGCAAAATAATTTCCTTATATATTCTTCATATATTGATGGGCGAATTATACTCCACCCAAAGTAAAATAGAGTTGATTTTATAACTCTAAACAATCACTTATAGAATAAAGGCCTGCTTTTTTGTCCACCAACCATGAAGCAGCTCTTATGGCACCTTTTGAGAAGGTGTTTCTTGAAGTTGCGGTATGGTTAAGCTCTATAAATTCACCGTCATTGTAAAAACCGACGGTGTGGCGACCTACTATATCACCACCCCGCAAAGCCATTACGGCGATCTCATCTTCACTTCTCTCACCAATATTGCCGTCTCTTCCACTCACACGGACTTTGTTAAGCTCAAGTCCACGCCCAAGAGCTGCTGATTCGCCAAGTGTGAGTGCTGTTCCGCTTGGGGCATCTTTTTTGTGTTTGTGGTGCATCTCAACTATCTCGATATCAAAACCTTCAAGTGCTGCGGAGGCTTGATAAACCAGTTTATTCAGAAGTGCGACACCCAAAGACATATTTGTAGCATAAAGAACCGGCATCGCTTCACTTGCCTGTTTGAGCAGGTTAAGCTGATGAGTACTGAGTCCGGTTGTTCCAATGACTAGAGGTTTTGGAGTCTCTATTGCCGCTTCAAGCAAGATCTCACAAGCCTCGGGAAGTGAAAAGTCTATCACAATATCGCAGCCGTTTAAAAATGCTTTGATGTCAGAAGTAACCAGTACTGAAGGATCTATAGAAAAATCTAAAGAGTTACGCACAAAAACACTGCTCAAGCTTATATCTTCAGTATGTTTTAAATCATCTAAAATAAGTTTTCCAACTCTTCCGTTTGCACCAAATACACCAACTCTTACCATAAATATATTCCTTTTATTAACTTAGTTTCTCATCAACATAAGATATAGCCTGAAGTGCTGCTACAGCACCGTCACCTGCCGCACTTACAACTTGTTTTGGAGCAGCTATACGCATATCGCCGGCTGCATAAAGACCCTCTATGGAGGTTCTCATACTGATATCCACGATAACCTGTCCGGCTTCATTCATATCGCATAAAAATGTTCCGTCTTCTTGTATAAGTGTTTGATTGTTCACATCATTGCCCACAAAGGTAAATACACCCGGAACCTCTATGTTTCGAGTTTCGCCATTATTGTTTTTCACAACAATACCGGTTACACCCATATTGTCACCATATACTTCATCCGGAACAGCGTTGAGAATGAGTTCTATATTTTCAGTTTTTTTCACTCTTTCAACCGTATTTGGAGCTGAGCGAAATGTATCTCTTCTGTGTACAAGGTACACTTTGGAGCAGATTTTTGCAAGATAAAGCGCTTCTTCAAGTGCCGTATCACCGCCGCCGATCACAACAACCTCTTTACCTTTGTAAAAAAATCCGTCACATGTAGCACAGGTACTCACCCCTTTGCCAAAAAATTCCTCTTCCCCTTTAAAGCCTGCACGACGTGGAGAAGAACCGGTACATATGATAACACTGTGTGCTTCTTCTATCTTACCGTCAGCTTTGTGGATATGAAACATATCGCCATCTTTGCTTACTCGTGTAACTTCGATCATCTCATGAACAAGTCCAAATTTTTGACACTGCTTTGGCCATGGCATCATAAGATCCATCCCCGTGATCTCTCCGGTAACACCGGGGTAGTTCTCTATCTCAGAACTTGAAGTTATCTGCCCGCCGGGCATCCCTTTTTCAAACATAGTAACATTTTCCAAACCACCGCGAGTAGTATAAAGACCTGCAGTCAAACCGGCAGGACCACCACCAATAATTGCGCAATCTAGTGCCATATTTACTTCCTTTTTATAACTCTTTTATTTGCTTTGAGAGCTCATCTAAATTATCTAATTTTCGTATCATACTATCTTGTTTATAAAGAGAGTCTTTGGATCTCTTTATAAAAAAAATAGATGGTGATTCATAGATGTTAAAACGCTGGATAAAATCTAAAGATGTTTTGGTTCCACTTCTTAAAAAAGTTGTGTTTTTTGTATTTTCTCTTACTTGATTGTAGTAGTCTATGGCTAAAACAGGGATGTTGAGTCGTACCTTTGCGAGTTTGTCCATAGTTCCTTGTTCCTTAGAGGAGTAAAAGACGACAATATATTTTTTTTCTGTAGGTTTGAAAATATCGTTTTTCTCATAAAAGATCCACTGACTGAAGTCAATAAACTTATACTCTGAAAACTTATAGTTGAAATAGGCAAAAGCGCCGGCAATCATCGCGGCACCAAAAAAAGAGGCAAGCAGAGTAGAAAGTGAAAAGAGGCTCTTGCCTCCCTTTGCCACTACACTGCTCCTTGTAGAGTTACGCTAAAAGAGCGTCGATTTTTTCAGCAAGAGCTTGTTTTGACTGAGCTCCAACTACTTGATCTACCATCTCACCGTTTTTGAAAAACATGATAGTCGGGATAGAGCGGATACCAAATTTTACAGCAATATCTTGCTCCTCATCAGTATTTACTTTACAAATATTTGCTTTTCCATCGTAATCTTCAGCTAACTCTTCGATTACAGGAGCGATCATACGGCATGGTCCACACCATGGTGCCCAGAAGTCTACTAAAGAAACACCTTCAGCTAAAGTCGCTTCAAAGTTTCCATTAGTTAAATCTATATATTTTCCCATTACGGTTTCCTTTTTAAATAATTATGTTCAAGCATTATACATATGTAATCTTTAAATAGATCTTTATAGATCAGTTTTTAGAATTTTATTTATCACAATGAAAAATATCACTGCCCCGACAAGCAGCAAACTCACCCCCGCATAAAAAACTTTAGAATTTTCCATAAAGAGCCCAAAAGAGGAGAGTATCAGCCCCAAAGTGGAGTATGCCCATTGCAGAGATGCCAGCCTTTTTGGAACTAATTCATGCAGCATAGGGACTGCTCTTGTTTCTATAAGAGGTGAGTAGATTTGAAACCATACTAAAAAGGGAATGATCTTATAATAGTTGCCGATGATTAAAAAAGCAAAAAAACCGACAAAAAGTATCCAGATCCCAAGCTTTAAGATAAGCTCATTATCATTGAAAAGATAAGAGCTTAACAATAAAAAAGCGATGATAAAAGAACTAAAACCGACATAGATCGATTTTGCCCAAATATCGTGAATAACCTTTGTTCTAGAAGAGAACATTGTATAGAGCTGGTACAGATACAGCACAATGGCAATAATAGTGATGAAGTAAGCACTATGCTCAAGAAATGAAGTAAGAAAAAAAGGGGAGAGTAGCATTAAAGTAACACTGAGTGTGATGGCAAAAAAACTTTTTGAGAACTCATTATCACTTATCCGTTTTGCAAATCCAAACATGGGGATAAGTATGATTGAGATACCCATGATAAGCATCATGACAAAACCTACGATCAGTCCAAATGTATGTGCTTTTAAAAACATGTGGGGATTTGTATCTAACAAGCCGTTAAATGTGAGTGCCATGATGAGACCGCTGATAATGCCAAGGAGTAAAAAAAAGTTGCTTGTTTTCATAGCATTGGTTATGCTTGTTTCTCTTTTGGCATTGTGCAGAGTCTTTAAAAACTCAAAAGCATATAGAGACATAGCAAGCAGTACAAGTAGGCCACCGATGAGTAAAAAAGTAACACTTATGTAAAATCCTGCAAGAAGAAAAACTAAACCCCCTACAAGAGTGATCCATATGTATTGAAAGACGTTGACATTGTGGTGTTTTGTTTCAACAATAACAGGGCCCAGTTGTGCCATGGCTGAAAAGATAGCAAGCATAACAAAACCAAGCATATAGAGATGTACCCAGCCTATGAGGCTGAAATCATGAAAACTGCTCAATGGATCAATGAAAAAAAGCCAGCAAAAACTGACAATATAAAAAAATCCGCTCAAAAGAAAATAGGGCCTCATTAAACGTATAGAGGGTGAGAAATTGGGGGATACATTCATAATCTTTCTCTTTGCTTTATTAGTTTTAGATTATTTTATAGGAATGTAACAAATTTTTTTATAAAATAGACAAATTTTTTTAAGGGCATAAATAAAATGAAACTAAATATCAGTGATGGAACTATTGGAGTGAGACCTGCAGTTGCCAAGCCTCATCCCGGTTTTTTACATGAGGTTGGCGAAAAGAGATTTAGGGAGATTGTCAATGCCCACTATGAAGCGATTAAAACAAGTGATATTGCATTTTTGTTTCCTGTTCACGATGAAGATGATTTTGCAGAAGCACAAAAGCATGCGGCTGATTTTCTCATAGAGATATGTGGAGGGCCCGAGTATTTTACACAAAGCAGAGGTGATCATCAAATGGTGGGGCGTCATGCACCTTTTCGTATAGATGAAGCGGGAAGAAAAAGCTGGTTAGAGCTTTATATCCCCCTTTTGGAGCCACTTGCCGATGAGGGGATCACAGAGGAGTACATACAAAGTTTCTGGAACTATTTGGATATTTTCTCTATGTGGTTGGTAAATACGCAAGATTAAAACTTTATAAGCTCTCTTTCTCTATTACGAAAAAGAGCACACTCCGTATAGCCGACACTTTGTGCCATCTTGTGAACCTCAGTGCTAAAGAGACCTACCTGTTCAGGTTTGTGAGCATCAGAAGCAAAGGTGATGGGGATATCAAGCTTGTACGCCTCTTTGAGCAAAGACAAAGAGGGGTACGCCTCGGCTACGGGTTTTCTGTAACCCGCTACATTTATCTCTAAGACCATATCATTCTCTTTAATAGCCACAAGAGCATTTTTTGCGATATCTTCTATCTTTTGTCTTGGCATAAATTTGAAAATTTTTATAAGGTCGAGGTGCCCGACTATATCAAAAAGCCTGCTTTTTGCCATATCTTCTATAGCGTGAAAATATTTTTGCCAAATGAGATCGATATCCTCATTTTCATAGCGTCCGATAAACTCGGGATTGTCAAAGCCCCACTCATCAAGAAAATGCACAGAACCAATAAGATAATCGACATTGGCATTGAGAACTCTTGGATCCATATGCCCTCGAAGGTAATCAACTTCATAGCCAAGCAGTATCTCTATCTTATCTGCATATCTTGCTTTGGCATCGAGAACATCCGCTTCATAGCGTTGCATCTGCTCAAAACTCATGCGGTATGAGGGGTCAAAATTCATCGGTGCATGATCTGAAAAACCAAAATACTGGATACCGTTTTTAATGGCAGCTTCTATATAGGCATCGATCTCACCTTCGGCATGATTGCAAAGGGGAGTATGGTTGTGTAAATCTACTATCATAATATTCTCACATTTAGATTTTTTATGTTATTATAGTGGTTAAAATTAAATTTAGCTAGTTTTATAATGGAGAAGTATTCATGACCCAAGAAGAATTAGATGCCTTAATGAGTGGAGAGATCGATGATCTTGATGGACTTGAAGATGAAGAGGTTGCAGAAGAACAAGATACTGATGCAGCTGCTTCGGAAGAAGTAGAAGAAGATGATATTGTTCATGATATCTTGGAAGAGAAGCTGCCTTACCCTGCAACAGATGAAAATAAAATGGTGCATCAGCTTGATGATGTTACCAAAGAGAGCGAAGAGAAAGCGAGTGAGATCTTTGATATCATCGAAGGGATCAGTTCTGATCTGATGGAAAAAGAGGAGTCCCTAGAAAAGATTTTAGAAGTGATTCATTCCAATATCGAGCTTTTTCAAACGTTAAGTGCAAAATTTCCTGATGTTGCCGTATTTCAAACACAGCTTGAAAAAAATGAAGCGGTGGTGAGTGATGTCAATGAAACGATAGAAGCCTTACAAAACAGTGGAGATTCAATACTAAATATTATGGATATTATGCAGTATCAAGATATCCACCGTCAAAAAATTGAGCGAGTCATCAATGTGATGCGCGCACTTTCAAAATACATGAATACACTCTTTGAAGGTAAGATAGATGATGAGAAACGTGTTTCTTCTGCAAAACATATTGTGGGGGATACGACAGAAGATCTGGCTTCTACTGATGATATTGAAGCGCTCTTGGAGCAATTTGGCGGGCAGTAAAACATCTTCATAATAAAAAATTAGATAAACTTTCAAAAAAACTTGCTCTAAGTAAGCAAACTTAGGGCGTAAACGAGAACACAGATGCAAAAAGTAGAACTTCTCTCCCCCGCAGGAACTTTAGAAAAATTAAAAATAGCACTCGATTTTGGTGCAGATGCCGTTTATGGGGGAGTGAGCCATTTCTCCCTTCGCATACGCTCTGGAAAAGAGTTTAGTTTTGAGGACTTTGAGGAGGGTATCAACTACGCTCACGAGCGAGGCAAAAAAGTGTATGCGACTATAAACGGTTTCCCTTTTAATTCCCAGCTTAATCTTTTAAAAAAACATATACTTACAATGGCAGAGCTTAAACCCGATGCGTTTATAGTAGCAACACCCGGTGTGCTCAAACTGTGTCATGACCTTGTCCCCGATATGCCGCTACACCTTTCAACGCAGGCAAATGTTATGAATGTTCTTGATGCAAAGGTGTATGCCGATATGGGTGCGACCCGTATCATCACTGCACGTGAGATCTCACTGAAAGATCTTGTAGAGATAAAAAAAGAGCTTCCGGAGCTTGAGTTGGAAGTTTTTGTGCACGGAAGTATGTGTTTTGCCTATTCCGGTCGTTGTCTTATCTCAACACTTCAAAGCGGCCGTGTGCCTAACCGTGGAAGTTGTGCGAATGATTGCCGTTTTCCTTATGAGATCTATGCCGCAAATCCTGAGACCGGAACTCTCTTTAAACTTGAAGAGGAGGAGGGGATAGGAACGTACATCATGAATTCAAAAGATCTCAACCTTGCTTCTCATATGCAGGAGATACTAGAGAGTGGTGTGGTTGATAGTGTCAAGATAGAGGGGCGTACAAAAACAGCGTATTATGCGGCTGTTACGGCAAAAGCTTACAGAATGGCTATCGATGATTATTACAGCGATATACTCGATAGTGCAAAATATCAGTATGAACTCGAATCGCTGCAAAACCGCGGTTATACAGATGCTTATCTTATTTCGCGACCATTTGAAAAGCACGATACACAGTCGCTTGACTTTACTATGCAACTAGGAACCCATCAGGTAAGTGGACAGGTTGATGAGAGCGGGGAGTATTTTTTGTGTAAATATAAAACATTGCCGGGGGATGAACTTGAAGTGGTTGCTCCGCTGGGTACGAAAATAGAGATGCTCGATAATGAGATTGGCAGCACGTATGAGAGAGACGGCAAAGTTTATGTCAAGCTCAAAAAACTTTTGGCAAAAAATGCTAAAGTTTGGCAGGAGGTGCACAGCGGTAATACAAATCCAATAAAATTACCGACAAAACTTCCACAATACACCTTTTTAAGAATCCCTTCCCATGAGGATATGGGGACATATCCGAAAAGTTAAATGAAATATAATGGTATAATCTCAAAAAAAAATTGAGGATAGCAAATGAAGTTTGTATCAATCGTGATGGGTAGTAAAAGTGATTATGAGATAATGAAGTCTTGTTCAGACACATTTGAGGCATTTGGTGTTAACTATGAGATGATTATCTCTTCAGCCCACCGCTCGCCTGAGAGAACGGCAACATATATTCGTGAAGCAGAAGAAAAAGGTGCACAGGTTTTTATTGCTGCTGCCGGTATGGCGGCACATCTTGCAGGTGTTTTGTCTTCTAAAACAGTAAAGCCGATCATTGGTGTTCCTATGAGTGCATCTGCACTCAGTGGTATCGATGCGCTTCTTTCAACTGTACAGATGCCGGCTGGAATGCCGGTTGCTACAGTAGCAATAGGAAAAGCGGGAGCTATAAACTCTGCATACCTTGCTATGCAGATACTTGCACTTGACAATGAAGAGCTGGCGATCAAGTTAAAAGAGGATCGTATAGCAAAAGCTAAAAAAGTTGAAATGGATTCTTTGGAGATTGAAACGATCATTTCCAAATAGATCCCACTTACTCAAAGGGGTATTATGAAGTGGATGAGTGATGATGAGTATTCCAATCTGACAGGTTTGGAGTTATCAGCTATAGAAGATCTTATTGAGCGTGGAAAACTTACTGTAAAAGTTGAAAACGGGGTGCGCTATATCGATCCCTCTCGCGGTGTCGGTGAGGTTGTGCCCGCCAAACTCAAAGAGCTCTCTAAGCATAATACCCACGAGATGATCGTACAGCCGCAGTTTGTTGAAAAAACAATAGGTACGATCATCAATCTTCATGAGAAGGTTCTTGACGCTAAAGATGAGACGATAGAATCGGTCAGAAATGAAAATGAGTTTTTAAAAGAAGCATTGGCCTCTTTACAGGAACTCTACGATGAAGACAGAAAAACGATCGCAACACTAACCGAGCAACTTAAACTGACACAAAAAGAGGTTGAGTTTATGAGAAGAAAATACAAACTCATGTGGAACAAAGCGATAGAAGAACATGCAGATAAATAATGAAAATAGATGAAGCGTGTGTTGGTTGCATAATCAAGCAAAGTTTGAAAGTTGCTTATGCCATCAATGCATCACAATCTCTTGAACATACTTTACTCACAACAGTTGAGGATATGTCTCAAAACTTCTCTTTTGAGTTAAGTCCCCCTGAGATCGCAGCAGATGTGTATGAAACCATGGCACAGCTTGCCCAAAAAGAAGACCTCTATGATGAGGTTAAAGCGCTCTCAACACGCAAAGCACTCTCCTTTATGCCACTTCTGAAAGAGCAGCTTCTAAGAAGCAAGAACAAACTTCTCACAGCTACAAAAATAGCAGTTGCGGGTAATGTCATAGATTTGGCAGCAGAGGTGGAGTTTGATCTCAAAGAGGAACTCGGTAAAATTTTTCATACAGAATTTTCCCACAACGATTTTGAGAAGCTACAGGAGAGACTTGCAAATGCCAAAAATGTAGTGGTTCTTGGAGATAATGTCGGAGAGCATATCTTTGATCATCTGTATATACAGACACTCCAAGAGCTGTACCCTCAAATAGCGTTCTCATACATGGTGCGTGGGACGCCGATTATCAACGATGTCACGCTCAAAGAAGCCAAAGAAACGGGGTTTGATACCTTATGTGAGCTGGTTGACAGCGGGGTAAATACTCCAGGGTTTACCTATAACAGAGCCAACCCCTATGCACAAAAGCTTTTTGATCAGGCCGATCTTGTGATCTCTAAAGGGATGGGAAATTATGAGTGTCTCACCCCGTCACACAAAGAGGGAATCTGCTTTTTGTTGAAAGTAAAATGCAATGTGGTTGCCTCCTCTTTGGGTCAGGAAGTCGGCGATATTGTATGTAAAATGGCATAAGCCTTAGTGCCGATTTTGTAAGCCTCTTTTTTCATTAAACTCTTTTTGTTTCAATGACCAAAGCTTGTAGAGCTCTTCTTTGTTTATTTTGTTGACACGGGCTTGTGAGCGGGTTCTTATGGAGTTCTCTTTGTTGTATCTGGTTCCGGATGGCTTGAGCTGGTTGTTTTGTATCTTGGCATATTCAAAATTTTTACTCTTAGAGTTATAGAGTAAAACCTCACCATCTGGTGTTTGGATCCAGTGAAGATGCTGGTTCCCAAAAGCTCTGGCTGTAAAGGTAGTTCCATCAGATTGTGTGAACTTCCTTGGTTGATTAAAGGCGGGTGCTCCAAAGAGTGGAGCCAACAGGAGTAAAAAAACAAGTAATGATTTCATAAATACCTCTTTAGTTTATAGTAAGTGTCATAACAGAACCGCGTTGTGAAATATCACTGATATCACTTTGATAAGAGTAGCTGCTTACATTTGGCGCATAAAAAAGATTTGCCTCATTCCCGTTACTTAGTTGTGTATCTATCACATTGTTTGCAGCCTCAACAAGATCCACCCCTTTGTTTGAGGTGTCTGCGTTGACCTCATTGATACTGAGGTAGTAGCTGCTGAGCTTGGCTTCATTGATGCGCCATAGAGCCATCCCTCCATTAAAGTTCCCCTCCAAAGCAAAGAGTCCTTTGTCGTAACCGCTGTTGTTTCTGTTCTCCAGAAGATAGTACTCTGTAGAACTGATGGGAATTTTAATGATATTGTAGGTATCAGAGGCAGTTTCGCTGAGTGTATGTGTCGTGCCTGCTTGAGCAAGCTGTGGTGTGATCCAACCGTTGTATATCTTGCTCCATGCACTAAAGTGTGTCGGTGTGTCGCCGGGATATTCACTAAGTGAACTTTGCGCCCAAGATCCGCCGCCCATAAGACCAAATATACCTATACCGCCTGTAGCCCCTTGGGTGTTGTAAAGATCAGGTAAAGCAAAGGCGGAGTGACCAAGCTCATGGGCAATGATCCCTACCGTTGCATCGTGTGTTACGTAGTATCTGTCATGCAGTTCTCCAAAAAGTGCAAATGTCCCACCGTCGTTACAGCCCATGAGTGTTACACCATCAAGCAGCGGGGTGTTAGAAGATTCCATGCAGGACATATGCGCCCATATACCGTTGTAAACATGATACCCCTCATAAGCATCTTCATATCCGGCAATAATAAAGGTGATCACAAGTTCATCAGGGGTTATGTGTCCGTTTGCATCTGCATCGAAATTTGAGAAGTTAATTTTCTCATCGGCACTAACAAGTGCTGCTTCCAGGTCCGGATAGACACTTGAGAGGTAGGATGAATTTGGGTGGTTTTTGTTAAGCTTCACTGAGATCACACCGTCGTTTTCACACCCTGCACTCTCACTTGCCTGAGCAAATTCAAACTTTGTGTTGCTTGCTTGCAAATAGTAACTATTGAGCTGATGCAGCTCTTTACCGTAAAGCTTTTGAGCCCATGTAAGCTCATCGGAGCTGATAGTTTGATTGTTATAGCTAATAAGTATAGTGAGCATAGGCGTAGAACTCGCTGCTTCTATGGTTGTGTTGAAACATTCTGTAGCTGAGGGGGAAGAGACATCACCTTCAATGGGGCTAGTATTCGACTCGTTTTCAGTGGTAGTGGTTACTGTCGAAGCTTTTTCACACCCGACAAAAAAGAAAGCAAAAGATAGGAATAAAACTATTTTTATCATAAAGTACTCACCGTATTGTTTTAAATATTATACACGGACATTTATTAATAAGCAAGCCCACCATTGATATAATGTCGAAATTTTACTATTTATATGGGGTATATATGATTACTTTTAGCGAGATGTTACTAAAACTACAGGAGTTTTGGATGAAAGAGGGGTGCAACATTGTACAGCCTTATGATATTCCGGCAGGTGCCGGAACCTTTCACCCTGCAACGTTTTTACGTTCACTCGATTCTCAGCCGTGGGCGGTTGCCTATGTAGCGCCCTCTCGCCGACCGACAGATGGTCGCTATGGGGAGAACCCGAACCGTTTGGGAAGTTACTATCAGTTTCAGGCACTTATCAAACCTTCACCGGATAACATTCAAGAGCTTTATTTGAAGTCGTTGGAGTATCTTGGGCTTGATGTGAAAGAGCACGATATACGTTTTATAGAAGATAACTGGGAGTCGCCAACCCTTGGTGCATGGGGTCTTGGATGGGAAGTGTGGCTCAACGGTATGGAAGTGACCCAGTTTACCTACTTCCAACAAGTTGGCGGTATAGAGTGTAAACCCGTAGCTGTAGAGATCACGTACGGAACAGAGCGTCTTGCGATGTATCTGCAAGGGGTGGACAATGTGTTTGATATTGTGTGGAACGTTGATAAAGAGGGGAACAAAACACTTTATAAAGATGTGCATAAAGAGAGTGAGATAGAGTTCTCCAAGTATAATTTTGAAATAGCAGATACCGATATGCTTTTTGCCGAGTTTAATGCAAAAAGTGATGAGTGTAAACGCACTTTGGAAGCGGGACTTCCACTTCCGGCATACGATCTGTGTATGATGGCTTCAAATACCTTTAATGTACTCGATGCAAGAAAAGCGATCTCTCAAACGGAACGCCAAAACTATATACTCAAGATTCGTGAGCTTTCCCGTGGGTGCGCGGAGCTTTATAAAGCGCAGGAAGAGGATCGTCTCAAGAGGGTAAAGGCATAATTTTTGAGTGAAACTCTCATAGGGCAGATCGAGCGCATACTTTTTGAAGATGAAGGTTTTTTTATAGCCGTACTCAAAAGTGGCGAAAAGATCAGCGGTACTTACTATGAGAGTGATGTGAAAAACCTCAAAGGCTCTGCTATAACACTGAAAGGGGTGTGGCAGGAGCATAAAAAATATGGCAAAACTTTCAAATTTGACTCCCTTAAAGTCAACCAAAATCAACTTTTTTTCTTTTTAAATAAAATCGTCAAAGGTTTTACAAAAAAACTCTCTGCCGAGCTTATAGAGAAGTTTGGTGAAGAGGGTCTTGTCCATATTTTAGATAACGATATAGAGCGGCTTTTAGAGTTTAACGGCATAAAAGAGAAGCGTCTCAAAAAGATACAGTCCTCTTGGAAGAAGTTTCGTTCCATGCGTGAGCTTGGAGAGTTTCTAAGCCCTTATGATGTTACTCCCTCTTTGCTTACCACCATAGCTACTGCCATGAAAGATGTAGAGGAGCCCTCCAAAAAGATACAAGCAAACCCGTATATACTCACCTCTGTAAACTCCATAGGCTTCAAACGTGCCGATGAATTGGCACTGAAAATGGGGATAGAAAAAGAGAATGAGAAGCGAATCAGCTCCGCTATGGACTATGTACTGCTCAACTACTGTGAACAGCAGGGCAACTCCTGTATAGCAAAGGAGATCCTCTTTAGCGGACTTGATGAACTTTTGGGATTTAGGGATAAAAACCATCTTTATGAAGCGGCTCTTATCGAGAGAGTGGCGCAGCAGAGCATTGTGATCATGAAAAACGACCGTGTCTCTCCGGCACGACTTTACGATGCTGAAAAGTTTTTGTATGAAAGCTTTACTACCCGTGCCAAACGTGATAACGGGGTGTTTGTCAAAGATCTTGAGAGTTTTTTGAAAGAAAGCGAGCTTCAGCTGGGTGAGCAACAACGAGAAGCTGTAGAGATCATCAACAATGGCGCTAGCATACTCTTTTTGGTAGGATATGCGGGAACAGGAAAAAGTACGACTTCCAAAACGATTCTCAGACTTTTAAACACTCGCTACGAGGAAAAAGAGATCATCACCTGTGCCCTCAGCGGTATCGCCTCACAACGTATAGCCGATACGACAGGTTTTGAGAGTGCGACCATACAGTCTTTGCTTGTCAAACATGAAGATCGTGATACTTTTCCCTACTCGGTAGTACTGATAGATGAAGCTTCTATGATAAACTCAACCCTCTTTGCACGGCTTATGGCAAAGGTGGATAAAAAAGCGGTAGTTATCATAGTGGGTGATGATGCACAGCTTCCCCCTATCGGTGCGGGCAATGTACTAAGCGATGCACTGAGTCGTGAGTTGGCACCCATAGTAAAACTTACAAAGATCTACCGTCAGAGTGAAGATCAGGCGATCACTCTCATAGCCAACGAGATACGAAAAGGTGTTGTTCCCCAATATAGAAAAAAGTATGAAGATTTTGAGTTTATGGATGTGAGCATACCAAATTATTACGCCTTAAAACAAACTATGACGCAGAGTGAACTGAGTGAGGTTCGTGAGCAAAACTCTCAGGCAATAGTTGCGCAAATCGTACATAAGGTGCTTGATTCGATTGAGAAGGCAAGATACAGACTCAAAAACAAAGAGATCAAAGAGTACTTGAACTATTTTCAGGTGATCACTCCTATGAAAGGGGGGATACTCGGCTCCCATAACCTTAACAGTGTTTTGCAGGAGTATTTTAATCCCAACCCCAAAAAAAGTGTCAAAAAGGGCGCTGTAGAGTTTCGTTTGATGGACAAAGTGGTTCATACCAAAAATGAAAATATGACCTCATGGAGCGGTGATGGCTTTAAAATGGGAGAAGATGCCGCACAAAGACGCATTTTTAACGGTATGAGCGGGCTGCTCTTTAAGATAGATGAAGAGGAGGAGCAGATTTTTGTTTTTTATCCCAATGAAGATGTAGTCGTGGCATATGAGTATGAGGAGTTGAAGTCACATCTTATGCTCTCTTATGCGCTTACGATTCATAAAGTACAGGGGATGGAGTACGATATAGTGGTGATACCTATGAGTTTTACCCACTTTATCATGCACAATACAAAACTGATCTATACAGCGATAACAAGGGCGAAACATAAGTGTATTCTTATAGGGGAAGGTGGTGCTTTTGAGTCAGCTTGCCGCAAATTTGAAGCGACAAGAAGAGATACGGTTCTTTTGGAACTGTAGTAGTTTTAGTTTTTTTGGAGTTTCTCATCCAACTCTTCAGGAGAGTTAAGAAACTTGATATCCGTGATCTTTTTGTTATCAAGATCTACAACAACAATCTTTTCACTGTTGTGTGCAGGTTTATATTTTGCAGAAGTTTCAGCATCGTCAATAACCAAGATAGTATGCTTAAAGTCTTTAAGTCCCGGAAGGATGAACATACTTCTGATAAGTGAAGGTGCACCGCTTACATCAGCAACAAAAACCGCCTTGTGATCTTTTAAGTACGATTCATTTTTAGTTGCAAAGAAATCGTTACACGTATGACCCACATCTTTTGAAAATGCGAAGATCACTGTTTTTGTATCTGCATCCAGTGTTTGTTCTTTGCCAAATTGATCGTTAAGTTTAAGATCACCTAAACTTTTCTCAACTACAAGTTGTGGTTCAACATCTGTTTGGGGTTTGTCTGAAGAACATCCCAAAAATACCAAGGCAGTTAAAATACCTACTATAATTTTTTTCATTTTAATCTCCGAAATTTAAATCTATGAATGATACATTATCGATATTTTATTTATTATGCAAATAAATATTAATTATTTGTGTTAATGATTTTCAAAGTAATCAAAAATAGAGTAAAATTACAAAACATAAAACAAAAGGAAAAAATGATGGCATGGGCAACAGCAAGACATATACTCGTAAGCAGTGAAGATGAGTGCAATACACTCAAAGCAGAGATCGAAAACGGAGCCTCTTTTGAGAGTGTGGCACAGTCACATTCACAGTGTCCTTCAGGTGCAAAGGGTGGTGATTTGGGGCAATTTGGACCCGGTCAGATGGTACCAGAGTTTGATCAGGCGGTATTTAACGGTGATGTAGGTGTTCTTTATGGGCCTATCAAAACTCAGTTTGGTTACCACCTTTTGGAAGTAACAGGCAGAGGTTAGATCTTTATGGTAAAAGTAGCTGCAATTCAGATGAGTATGCAAGAGAGTAAAGATGCCAATATCTTAAAAGCTCAGAAGCTTCTAAGAGAGGCAGCTTTAAGTGGTGCGCAGATCATACTTTTACCGGAGCTGTTTGAGGGGCTCTATTTTTGCAAAGATATGGATGAAAAATATTTTGCATGGGCTTCTCCACGGGAAAATAATTCACTTATACAACACTTCTCAAAACTTGCACAAGAGTTGGGTGTCGTTGTATTGGTAAGTTATTTTGAAAAAAGTGACGATGATTACTTTAACTCCCTTGTTGTGATTGATGCCGATGGCTCTGTTATGGATAACTACCGTAAAACACATATTCCTGATGGAGCGGGCTATGAGGAGAAATTTTACTTCAAACCCGGCGACACAGGTTTTAAGGTGTATGCGACCCGTTTTGGAAAAATAGGGGTCGGTATATGTTGGGATCAATGGTTCTGTGAAACAGCAAGAGCATTAACCCTTATGGGAGCTGAGATCATTTTCTACCCTACGGCTATCGGCAGTGAGCCGGAGATCGGTATTGATTCGTGTGCGCACTGGCAAAGGGTACAGATGGGACATGCCGCTGCAAACACCGTACCTGTTGTTGTTGCAAACCGCTACGGCGAAGAGGTGGGAGCAAGCTGCACGCTGAACTTTTACGGCTCCTCTTTCATAACAGACTATACAGGTGCAAAAATTGCAGAAGCGTCCAGAGATAAAGAGCAGGTGATCTATGCAGAATTTGATCTGCAAGAGAATGCAAAACAAAGGGAGTACTGGGGACTTCTAAAAGATAGAAGGGCAGAGTGCTACAAAGATATATGTCGTAAGTGGAACTAAAAATGCTTAAAGTGTACAAAACTATCCAAAAAGGTAGGATCTATGGAGATTGTCTTACGCAATAATCTTATTCTTATCACGACAGGATTTGAGACGTTAAATACCGAATGGATGAGAAATTTTCTCAACCATCACTCAAGAGGTATGCTTTTTTTACCAAAAGCGGTGCTTGTATTTAGAAATGAAACACTTAAAGAGGTAAGAGAAGAGTTTTTACGTCAGCTGAGTGCATTTCATGCAAAACAACATGACTTTTCCCATAAATTTTTTCTCCGCTCCATGCTTAAGTATGGAACACAACCTATAAAGATAGAGCTTGACAAGCTTGAAGAGCCTGAAGTGGTGACGGTGAACCTCTATGCATACGATAAAGATACGGTCTTGATCTCTCTTGATGCTCCAAACTCATGGGTGTTGAGTTATTTGCGTTCACAACTGGAGGTATATGTGGAGCGGGGAACTGACTGCTCTTTGGTTGTCGATGTCTCCGACTACAAAGCAAAAGCAAGACTTGAACGCGCTTTGAACAAACGCCATATTTTGCACTACGATATCAAATACACCTACGATAACCATTTTATGAGCAAACTCTACTCCGATTTTGCAAGTTTTAGTTTTGGTGATCTGTGCAAAGATGAAGAGGTGGATGAAAAGGTACAGTTCTATACTATTTTGGAATGTCCGGTGGGTGCTTCTCAGGATGCTTTGAAAAAGAGCTACAAAAAACTTACAAAGGTGTACCATCCGGATAAGATCTTTCATGAAGATCCCCATATGGTCAAACACTATACGCAAAAGTTTCAACTGCTTCAAGAAGCATACACGGCACTCAAGGTGGTCAGCTGAGGGTAAAGTCCTCAAGCAGTTCGTTTTTGGAACTGCTTTTAAGAAGTGCTTTGAAATCTTCACAGCTGTAAAGAGCAAGCTCTTTGCCCTGCATACTCAGAAGTTCTTTTGAGAAGCCTCTTTTTGAAAAAAGTATGAGCTGTGTCGGTACAATATCCAAACGCTCGCACTTCTCTAGAAGTTTATGCAGTTCGTTTTTTGTTACCTTGTGGTTTTTCCATTTGCACTCAGATACATAGACTTTATCATTTTTGGTTACGGTCAGGATATCTATCTCAACCTTTGCATCCCAGTAGCTTCCAGAAGTCAGTATGTGCGCATCTCTCAGATTGTAGTTGAGTAAGATCTCTGAGAGCTCTTCAAAGACCAAGCTTGTGTAGTTGTTTTGTTGTTCATGAAAATTTTTGAGCAGATTTGTGTAGTTGTTTTGCTTGATATCTTTGATGTAAGGGGCTATAAAGTAAAACCAGAAGCGGACAAAAGGTTGTGTAAAGAGTACTTTGTCGGAGATTCTGTGTCTGGACTCTTCCCTTTTGAGCTTGTACTTGCTCTTATCGGGGAGAGCCTCTCTTGAGTACTCTATCTGGATCACACCTTTTTGTTGTAAAAAATTGAGTGCCGCACCGCCGTTACCGTTGTTCAAACCCGCTTTGTTAAAGGCGGAAAATATGCGTCTGTCTCCGGTTGCAAGGGCAATAAGCAGTCTTTTGTTGTCAGGGCGCGAGAGTGTGAACTCTTCCATCTTGCGATCGATGGCATCAAAATTTTTAAGAATAAGCTCCTCTATAAGGGAGTCCATGCTTAAAGTGGTATCAACTTCCCAACCAAGACCGCCAAATACTGCAAAGTATTCTATTTGGATCTCCATATCATCGGGATAGTTTCTAAAGTAAAAAGACCTGAACTGATCGAGTAGATTGATGTATCGCATGGCACCTCTTATTTGAAGATAATTCTATCATAATTCACTTCCCCATTTCAATGTATCTATGCCATATTTTTCTCGAAGTTTTTGTGAGGAGTCGGTGAGTTGTTTCATCTTTTGCTCCTCTTCAAAGCCGATCAGGGAGAGCTCTTTTTTTGAGTCACGTGTAAAACTTGAGCAGTTGATGCTCAGGCGTATGACACATAAGCGTCTGTGTATGTCGGCTTCATTGAAAAGGCGAAGACACAGAGAGTCAAACTTTTTTTCTGTAAACACTTCACACAAAGAGATGTTTTTATGAGATTTTTGCTTCATCTCATACGATATGCTGAGATGATATACTGTGGGTATCACCTGCAGTTTCAAGATGGCAAAACTTAGGTGTCTTGCTAAAACATGCACTCTTCTTCTGAGTTCTTCCCTTTTGTAGATCGGGTCAAATGTACGTGATATCCCTATGGATTTGCGTTTGTGTTTTGTCTGTATGGGGGTGTCAGATAGCCCACTTACTCGCTTGTAGAGTTCTTTGGCATAGGGTCCCCATGACTCAAGTGTTCCCCGCCTTGCTCTAAGCTCTCCGAGTGTGTGGATCTGGGCAGAGTGCAGTTTTGCCTGCATACTGCGTCCGATACCTGCGAATTTCTCTACGGCTATAGGGTTCACAAAAGAGTCAAACTGATGCTCAAAGATCGTTTTGCATCCAAAAGGTTTTGCTTCAGAAGTTGCAAGCTTGGCAATATAGCGTGTATGAGCTGCACCTATGGAGACGGGAAGTTGTGTGGCATGTTTGATCTCGTGGCGTAGATTGTCGATGAAGTGCTCCACATCTTCATCTTTGACCCAACCACTGAGATCGCCGTAAAACTCATCGATGCTCGCTTGTTCAATAAGGGGTATCTTTGATGATAAGAACTCGTGCAGTTCATGGGATAACTTCTGATACATAGACATATTTGGTGCTTTGATGATGAGCTGGGGGCAAAGCGTCAGGGCTTCTTTGATGCTCATAGCGGTTTTTATGCCATATGCCCGAGCCTCATAAGATGAAGTCGTGAGTATGCCGCGAACTCTACCGTCTGCATCTTTAAAGGCATCGAGGTCATCATCTTTTGCCTCATAGGCTTTGTAAAAAGTGGGAACAAATGAACCGCTGTTTTGCAGATTTACAGTTTGGTTCTTCGCCTCAGTGTTGAAGATCTTTGTGTCGCTTCGTCCCCCAATGGCAACGGGCTTATGCTCAAGGGAAGGATCTTGGATCCTCGCACACGAGACAAAAAAACAGTCGATATCTATGTGGATTTTCATTGTTTATATCCCTAAAGCACGATCATACAGAAGTGTAAGAACAGTGAGGTATTTTATCTAAAGAGTATATACAAATTTGACATAAAATCTAAAAAATATGACAGGGTGTCATACTGTTGAAAAGAGAGGAAGCGGAGTCTGAGATTATATTGAATAGGATTAGGTATAATGCTCTTTACATTTAATGATTGAGAAAATATATGAAACTAACCCTAAATCAACTAGAACAGCATCTTTTTGCAGCAGCAGATATTTTACGTGGGAAGATGGAGGCGAGTGAATTTAAGGAGTATATCTTCGGTATGCTCTTTTTAAAACGCCTCTCTGATCAGTATGATGTAGAGTATGAAAAAGTTCTCAGTGAGTACAAGTCACAAGGTCATGATGATGCAACCATAGAGATACTTCTGCAAAATCATGCTTTTGCTTTTAATGTTCCAGATGAAGCAAGATGGAAAAACCTGCGTCATCTTAAAAAAAATATAGGTGAACAACTCAACATCGCTCTGAGTTCCATCGAAGAGGCAAACTTATCTTCACTTGAGGGTGTACTCAAGCACATAAACTTCAACAAAAAAGTGGGCAACTCCAAAATCTCAGATGCAAAACTCCAGCAACTCATTCAACACTTTGATAAATTGCGTCTGCGTGATGAAGATTTTGAGTTTCCTGATCTTTTAGGTGCGGCTTATGAGTACTTAATTAAGTTTTTTGCTGATAGTGCCGGGAAAAAGGCAGGGGAGTTTTATACGCCAAGCGGTGTGGTAACTCTGCTTGTTAAAATCCTCGATCCAAAACCCGGTATGAGTATCTATGATCCAACAGTGGGTAGTGGTGGTATGCTCATACAGGCAAAAGAGCATATCAAAGAGATATATAACTCCGATGACTTCTCGCTTAATGGTCAAGACTCTATCCCATCAACTTGGGCGATGTGTAAGATGAATATGATTTTACACGGTATTATAAATGCTGACATCAAAAATGAAGATACCCTAGAGAAACCACTCCACACAAAAAATGGACAGCTACAGCAATTTGACAGAGTCATAGCCAATCCACCATTTTCTCAAAACTATAAAAAAGCAGATATGACTTTTAAAGAGCGTTTCTCTCACTTTATGCCTGAGTCTGGAAAAAAGGGAGACTATATGTTTGTTCAGCATATGATAGCTTCTCTCAAATCAGATGGAAAAATGGGTGTAGTGATGCCTCACGGAGTTCTCTTTCGTGGGAGTGTAGAGGGGGAGTTTAGAAGATACCTCATAGAAGAAAAAGGGATACTTGAAGCGGTCATTGGACTGCCAAGTGGGCTTTTTTATGGTACGGGCATCCCTGCATCTCTGCTTATCATCAACAAAGCAAAAAAAGATGACAAAATATTGTTTATAAATGCAGACAGGGAGTACAAAGAGGGAAAAAATCAAAACCACCTCAGAGCCGAAGATATAGAAAAGATCAACTTTGTTTATCAAAATGCTTTAGAGATTACAAACTACTCATGCTTAGTGAGTGTTGAGGAGATTGCAAAAGAGGAGTTTAACCTAAATATTCGCCGTTATGTGGACAACACACCACCACCCGAGCCTCATGATGTAAAAGCACATATCTTTGGTGGTGTGCCAAAGTGTGAGTGGAGTGTGGAGCTTATGAAGAACTACAACCTGCAACCGAGCGATATATTTGAGCCAAAAGATGAATCGTACTACAACTTTAAGCCTGTTATAGATGAAAAGTCAAAAATCCGCGAACTTCTAGAGAACTCTGAACAGTTTGAACAAACAGATACTATGGTGTTAGATCTGATAGAGCAATGGTATGAGCAATACCAAAGCATCATTGACGATGAAAAAAGCGATATAAGTACACTTTACAGAGATGGGTACAAACTTATAGAGGAGGTGTTTGAGAGTCGCTCTTATGAAGTGATAGACAGATTTAAAATCCGCGGTATCTTTGCATCATGGTGGGTGGAGAATAAGTTTACACTCAAGTCAATAAAAAGCAGTGGCTATGACTATAAACTCCTCTCTAACAGCTACATCAGCACAAATAAATCATTTGTAGATATACTTGATGCATCATCTCTAAAGATACATACGAAACTGACAGAGCATCTCAAAAAGCTAAAATCTGCAAAACTGCAGAGCGATAAGGCAGCCTTGCAAGAGAAAATAGAACTTCTCAAAGCAGAACTGTTTGAAAATATAGAGGATGAGAAAGCCTTGGTGGTTGATATGCTACAAAGTGATGCCATCAGCATCACAAAACGCTACCTTAGTGAGAAAAAACAGGCAATCATTGCAGATATAGAAAAACTGTGGGATAAATACCAAGTGAGCCTAAGCGAGATAGAAAAAGAGAGAGATGAGGCAACACAAGAGATAAAAGAGTTTTTGACGGAGCTAGGGTATAGATGAATGAGGTTTTGGAAGTGCCTGAGGAGTGGGAAGTAAAAGTTTTTTCAGATGTGGCAAAAATAAACATGGGACAGTCCCCTGACTCAGAATTTATAAATGAGAATCAAGAGGGCATGGCTTTTCTTCAAGGTAATGCTGATTTTGGAGAAATATATCCGCAGGAATGTTATTGGGTGACTGAACCAAAAAAAGTAGCGAATAAAGGAGATGTATTAATAAGTGTTCGTGCTCCTGTTGGAGATATGAATCTTGCAGATAAAAAATATTGTATTGGACGAGGACTTGCATCAATAACAATTGACAAGATAGATTCAACTTATGGATTTTATGCTTTATTTCAGGAAAGAAGGCAATTAGATAGATTGTCGCAAGGAAGTACTTTTCTTGCAATCGGTAAAAATGATTTTTCTAAGCTTAATATACAGTTTCCTAAAGCATTAAAAGAACAACAAAAAATAGCCAAAATCCTCTCCACCCTTGACAGTGCCATTGAAGCAAGCCAAAAACTTATAGCAAAAGAGAAAAACATCAAAAAAGCTCTCATGCACGACCTCCTCACCAACGGTATAGATGAAAACGGCACCATCCGCTCCCCAAAAACCCACAAATATAAAGAGAGTGAACTTGGCTTGATTCCTGTGGAGTGGGAGATAGATGATATTCAAAGTATGTTGACTATTCAGTATGGAAAAGATCAAAAAGAAGTTGAAGTTATTAATGGAAAGTATCCTATTCTTGGAACAGGTGGTGTTATGGGGTTTACAAATCATTTTTTATATGATAAGCCATCTGTTCTAATTGGTAGAAAAGGGACAATAAATAAACCTCAGTATATGGAAACACCTTTTTGGACAGTTGATACTTTGTTTTATTCTAAAATAAAAGAACAGCATTTTCCAAAATGGGCTTTTTATATATTTGAATCAATAAACTGGAATAAGTACAATGAAGCTTCAGGTGTACCAAGTTTAAGTACAGCCAATATAAATAAAATCAGAATAAAGAAGCCATCTTTTATTGAACAAAAGCAGATTGCTAACATCCTAACAGCCCAAGACAAAAAAATCGAAACCGAAAAGAAAAACCTCGAAAAACTTAAAGAGCTTAAAAAAGGCTTGATGCATGAGCTCTTGAGTGGAAAGATGAGGGTGAAGGTATAGTAAAAAAATTGTTTGGAATTTTAAATGCTTTAGCATATTGAAATTAAAGTCTATTAGTGTCATAATATACCATAAAATGAAAGGGAGGACAAGATGGCAACACAAGCATTGATTACACCTAGTGTGCTTGAATGGGCACGAATGCGCGCTGAAATAAGCCTGGATGTCTTGTCTCAAAAACTTTCTGTAAAAGATGAAAAGGTGCAAAAATGGGTAGT
>JALWLL010000005.1 GCA_026996295.1 Sulfurimonas sp. | reverse complement strand
TCACCATCACCTAAAATACCCATATAGCCGCCAAGACATGCGCCACATGTTGGGTTACTAACAACACCGCCGGCATCGACTATGATATCTATATAGCCGAGTTTGTTCGCTTCACGCAAGATCATTTGTGTTCCGGGAGTAACAATAAGGCGAACATCTTCATGCACCTTTTGCCCTTTTAAGATCTGTGCAGCAACTTTAAGATCACTTAGTCTTCCGTTGGTACAGCTTCCGATAAATGCTTGATCGATCTTGATATTATCAGCTACAGCTTGAGAAACAGAGTGCCCGTTTGAAGGTAAAAACGGATACGCAATAACCGGTTCCAAGGCTGCTACATCGATCTCTAACACTTGAGAGTATCTTGCATCTTCATCAGAGTAGTGGATCTTTGGCTCACGAGCGAGATCTTTATCTGCTAAAAATGCAGCTGTTGTTTCATCGTAGGCAACGATACCACTTTTAGCTCCGGCTTCTATGGCCATGTTGCACATGGAAAATCTGTCATCCATACTAAGGTGCTCGATAGTAGAACCTGTAAATTCCAAGGTTTTGTAAAGTGCACCATCAACACCGATCATGCGGATAATCTCGAGGATGATATCTTTGCCTGTAGTATGCTCACCCGGTTTGCCTGAGAGTACAACTTTGATTGATTCAGGAACTTTAAACCAGTTACCCCCTGTTATCATTGCAAATGCAAGGTCGGTTGAACCCATTCCGGTAGAGAAAGCACCAAGGGCACCGTGTGTACATGTATGAGAGTCCGCACCGATGATCACATCACCGGGAACTACAAGCCCTTTTTCGGGAAGCAAGGCATGCTCAATCCCCATATCTTTTTCATCAAAAAAGTTTTTAAGCTTATATTTTTTTGCAAAATCTCTTGATATTCTTGCCTGATTAGCAGAAGCAATATCTTTGGCAGGGATAAAGTGATCAAGAACGATAGAAAATCCATCAGGATTTGCAAGTGAGGTAGCACCACTCTCCTCAAAAGCTTTAATAGAGATAGGCGTAGTGATATCATTTCCAATGACCATGTCGATGCTTGAGCGGATGATCTCACCGGCATAAACAGGTTTGCCGACATGTTCAGAAAATATTTTTTCAGTTATAGTTTGTCCCATAATGAACCTTTAAAAAATAATAATTTCGCGATTATATCATTTAAAGTTTATATATTTGCTTTATAACTCCTCTTGTATTTCGTATTTGAGTGCCTGTTTTGTAAAGTTGACAGAACAAAAGAATAAAGAAACAAACAGAGGATGAAGTGTTGCTCTCTCATCTTCAATATGATCAAACACTTTAAAAGTAAAACCTTCCCCTTCCTGCGGATCTTTTGGTATCACTTTAAATTCTATGGGAGCGAGTGCTTTGAGCATATTGAGCAAACGCTTTTTCTTTTTAGCATTATCGCTTGCTAAAATATTGAACTCCGGATCTTCTGAACTTTTGTGCTCAAGCACTATAGCTTCTAGAAGTTCAAGTTTGTCCTTAAAAACAGTTTTATTCCATTTGATCTGAACATGTTCAGAAGATATTTCACATTTGTTTGTTGTGAGAGGATGAGGCTTTGTTGCTCTGAGTGCTTCACAAAGGCCGAGTAAAAAGTTAACTCCGCCGATACTTTGAGCACTCTTTTTCATAAGCAGATGAAGCAGTGCTTTTGTTTTATCGTTTTGTTTGTTGAAATTACACATTGGTGTACCTTTTGTTTTATTCATTATATACTACAGCAATATTTGTGCCGTTGTTTTTGGCTT
>JALWLL010000004.1 GCA_026996295.1 Sulfurimonas sp. | reverse complement strand
AAACTCTCTTGTATCTTTATAGTTTCCCATAAGATCGTGATCTTTTGCTTCGGCAGGCAGTTCCTCCTGATTTAGCAGCAAAGAGATATACATAAAAAGCTTTGCCGTGTTGGTTGGATTGAGTTGAACCTTTTTGAGATCTTTTGTGAATACTTTATGAATGGCGATATTAAGCACCGACTTCCTTTTTGAGTTCCTCAAGCGATACTTTGGTCATGTTTTTCCCCTCTCTTGCTTCTTTGATCACCTTTGCGGTCTCATCATTGGGTATTCTGATTTGAAAGGGGATACCTTTTTCCATGACAGCCTGAGCAAGAAAAATATTGAAAGCGTCACTGAGCCCCATGCCGTACTGCTTGAAGATCTCCTGGGCTTTTTTTTTCATTTCGGTATCGAGATATACATTGGTTCTGGTCTTGTTATTGGCTGTTGCAGTCATACTAGTCCTTCGTGTTGATGCAGTTCCATTATAACACACAATGTGTGTTTTGTCAAATAGGGTTGATATCTTAATTGGTGGATTTGTTTAGATGAGGTATTGGTGGAGGTGACGGCTACCGAACTATATCGTTATAGCGTGCTTTGAAACCATATGGCTCTTAGCGTGTACCGATTCGTGTACCATTTGAGTTTGGGAACCGGGTTCAATTCCCCTTAGTGGGATTGAATGATGTTGGCAATAATCTCTCTTGACCATTCGGGCAAGGGGGTGTTGAGTATGATATGTCGCTCTTCTCTTGCGCCGGATCTTCGAAATGATGCAATACGTTTATAGTGTGTTTGTGAATTGTCAAACAGATAGAGTGCTTTTGTTTGTGTTGCAACTTCGGCAATTTGCCGCATACTTTTGTGGTAGCGTCTTACGATAATAGCAGGATCGACAAAATGCCCTCTGTTTTGCACTCTAGCACGCACTCTTTGCACATTGAGCAGAGGATCGCTAAGTGCAACATAGACAATGTAGAGATCATAGCCTTTTGTAGTGGCATCATCTATGAGCTGTTTTTCGCTATTGCCGGAGAAAGTGGTTTCCAATCCAAAGCTTATACCCTCTTCTAAAAACTGTTTGCGCCTTTTTATCGCTTCCTTTCCCGCTTGCAGCATCTTTTGATTGCTCTCTTTGGAGCCGTCAGGTAAAAAATCTCCGAAGATCTCTTTGGCAATATCGTCAGGATTTACAAAGGGGAGTGTTGAAAGAGCTTTGTATTTTCCTATGAGTTTTCTGTAGAGAGTAGATTTGCCCGATCCATTTGGACCGGCAAGTATAAAAAGTTTCTGTGCCATAGCTTAGAGGTTCACAACTGTTTCGTTAAAAGATGCGTCTATATGTACTGTCTTTTTGGTACCGTTAGGATAGAGTTTTATCATAAAACCGTTTGCCATTCCAGGCTCTTTGATATAGGCAGGCACACCGTTTTGCAGCAGTTCTTTGGTGTTGTCATCCATTTCAATAGTGTTCAGCTCTTCAAAAATGGTTTCGATGTCAAGCTCTATCTTTTGAACCATGGTGTCCTCTTTTGTATGTTTTAGAATGTATGATTATATCATAAATAGAAAACTACTTGATCGGATGCAGGAACCCAGAAAGAGAGTACACCAACATGGTACTCCTTTATAGTGGTATACACTTCATTTTTTGACATATAGATACGCCAATTCCAACAATAAGTGCAATTTCTGAGAAAGTAACGTGAAAGAGAGGGTTAACCGATCATAGGTTATCCTTTTTTCACCACAAAACTAGGAATGCACTATGAAATATAAACAGTTAACCCT
>JALWLL010000003.1 GCA_026996295.1 Sulfurimonas sp. | reverse complement strand
TCGAAGTCACGGCTGAAATATAACATTATCTATTTCCAACAAGTACACACATATCTACAAGACGAGAGCTGTAACCCCACTCATTGTCATACCATGCAAGAACCTTTACGGTGTTACCATTAACCACACTCGTCATATCCGGCACATAGGTTGAACTATATGTGGAACCGATAAAATCGCTTGAGACTCTTTTGTCATGATCAATCTCAATAAGCCCTTTAAAGTTCGTTTTTGCCGCATCTTCAAACGCTTTGTCGATATCTTCTTTTGTTACATCTTTTTTCAGATTCACCGTCAAATCAACAACAGAAACATCAGGAGTCGGTACACGCATAGCATAACCGTTGAGTTTTCCTTTGAGTTGAGGCATAACAAGCGCTATAGCCTTGGCTGCTCCCGTTGTTGTAGGGATCATATTCACAGCTGCAGCACGGGCACGGCGTTGATCTTTCTTATGTTTTACATCGAGAACATTTTGATCATTCGTGTAGGAGTGGATCGTTGTCATGAGACCATTGTCAATTCCAAAAGCATCATCTAGCACTTTACATATAGGAGCAAGGCAGTTTGTCGTACAACTCGCATTGGAGATGATCGCTTCACCTTTATAGTCATCCGTATTGATATTAAGTACATAAGTAGGAGTGTCATCTTTTGCCGGTGCGGACATCACAACTTTTTTGACACCGTTTTTCAAATATGCCTGCGCTTTTTCAGTTGTTAAAAACACACCTGTACACTCTACGACAACTTCAGCACCGACAGAACCAAAGTCAAGTTCCTCAGGGTCACGAGTACTGAACATAGTTACTTTTTTTCCATTGATCATGATAGTGTTCTCATCAAGTACCTTCGCTTCTACACCACGATGAACACTGTCATATTTAAAAAGATACTCAAGCATTTTAGGTGTAGCCGTTGTGTTGATCGCCACAAGTTCGATATCGTCACGTTCAGTAATAATCTTTGCGACTATCATCCCTATTCTGCCTGTTCCGTTGATTGCTGCTTTTATTGCCATAAAAGAATCCTTTTTACATATTAGTTATTGTATAATAATACAATTATAAACATAAAAAGTTACAAAAGTATTGCTATTTTTATCGATACTTTTAAAATCTTCACAAAGGCACACAATGAGTTTACACCCATATGCGGCAAAACTGGCACCCAAAACAATTTTAGTCAATATTTCTGAGTTGATCTCAGCGTACTACACACGTACTCCAGATACGGCAAAAAGCTCCGAGCGTATCAGTTTTGGAACATCAGGACACCGTGGTTCTTCACTCAAAAACAGTTTTAACGAGATGCATATACTCGCAGTTACCCAAGCTGTTTGTGATTATAGAAAATATGCCGGTATTGAGGGTCCCCTGTTTATAGGTATGGATACCCATGCTCTTTCATACCCGGCTCAAATCAGTGCTCTGCAAGTGCTTGCAGCCAACAAAATCGAGGTATATATGGCAAAAGATTTTGCCTATACACCGACACCTGTAATCTCCCATGCTATCTTAGAGTACAACAAAAACGCAAACGCAAAAAGTGACGGTATAGTTATCACACCATCTCACAATCCTCCTAGTGACGGTGGGTTTAAATACAACACTCCACATGGTGGCCCTGCAGATACAGATGTAACGGGCTGGATAGAGAAACGCTCCAATGCCATCATGGAAAATGGGCTCAGAGATGTTATGAAACTTTCACTCAAAGATGCACTTAATTCTAGTCATATTAAACAATATGACTATGTTACCCCCTACGTAAAAGATCTTGAAAATATCATAGATATGAAGAGCATAGCCGCCTCAGGTATAAAGATCGGTGCTGATGCAATGGGTGGCTCAGGGATGGCATACTACAGTGCTATTAAGGAGCATTATGGACTCAACATGGAGATCTTCCATGACACACTTGACTCAACTTTCTCTTTTATGCACTGTGACAAAGATGGAAAAATAAGAATGGACTGTTCATCACCCTATGCCATGGCAGGACTTGTCGCTATGAAGGATAACTTTGACATAGCATTTGGTAACGACACCGATTTTGATCGACACGGTATAGTTACAAAAAGTGTCGGGCTGATGAACCCAAACCACTATCTTAGTGTTGCCATAAACTATCTAGCGCAGAACCGCCCTCAGTGGAGCAAAAACTTAAGTATCGGCAAAACACTTGTAAGCAGTTCTATGATAGACAGAGTTGCAAGTGATTTAGATAAAAAAGTTATAGAAGTGCCTGTCGGCTTTAAATGGTTTGTAGATGATCTGCTTCAAGGCAAGATCTTCTTTTGTGGTGAAGAGAGTGCCGGTGCAAGCTTCCTGCGAAAAGAGGGCACTGTATGGTCCACAGACAAAGACGGGATTATCATGAACCTTTTGGCAGCGGAAATTTTGACTAAAACAGGTCGTGATCCGGGTGAGCACTATCAAGAACTCACAAAAAAATTCGGGGCACCCATCTATGCAAGGATCGATGCTCCGGCAAATGATGAGCAAAAAAATATCTTAAAAAATCTTTCTCCCGATGATGTCAAGGAGCAGACACTTGCAGGTGAGAAGATCGAAGCTATTTTGACAAATGCACCGGGTAACGATGCACCTATAGGCGGTCTTAAAGTTGTCGCAAAAAACGGATGGTTTGCTCTTAGACCTTCTGGAACAGAAGATATTTACAAGATTTATGCCGAAAGCTTTATAGATGAAGAGCACCTAAAAGCTATACAAAGCGAAGCACAAAAGATGGTCGCTAAACTTTTTGAAAATAAAAATAGATGAAAAATATTGCAATTTTATGTTCTGGCGGTGATGTTTCAGGAATGAACCCGGCTTTAAAGCACTTTGTAGAATACAGTATTGAAAAAGGTTTGCAACCTTACTTCGTTTATAACGGCTTTGAAGGTTTGATCGATAACAAGATCGTAACCGTATCTTACTGTGATGTATCGGGTATCATAAACCGTGGTGGAACAAAAATCGGTTCTGCACGATCACAACGATTTTTAGAAGAAAGATACCGCAAAATAGCCAAAGAGAATCTGGACAAGCACAACATTGACAAGCTGCTTGTTCTTGGTGGTGATGGAAGTTTTCGCGGCATGGAGGTGTTTCACAAAGAAACAGGCATCTCATTTGCAGGTGTACCCTCCACCATCGATAATGACATAACCGGTACAGACTATTGTCTTGGCGTAGATACTGCTCTTGGGATCATTAACTGCTCTCTTGATGCCATTCGAGATACCGCTTCCTCTTTCAGCCGTGCTTTTGTCGTTGAGGTGATGGGAAACCATTGTGGCTATCTTGCACTTGTCTCAGCCCTTACCTCAGGTGCGGAACTTTGTTTGATACCGGAGAAAGTATCTGACCTTAAAAAGTTTGAAAAAAAATTCAACCATGAAAAAGAAAATGGGCGTAAGTATTTTATAGCTGTGATCTCAGAAGGTATTTCCCGCTCTGCCGATGAGATCTCACAATGGTTTGAAAAGAAGATCGGTATAGAATCAAGAGTTACTATACTTGGTCATATTCAGCGTGGCGGCAACCCCAGTACACGAGACCGCTTGATGGCATACAGGTTTGTTACAGAAGCAATAGATGGTCTTCTCTTGGGTCATAATGATGCTGTCATATGCTATAACGACGGCAATTTTAATTTAAAGAGCATAGATTATATAACCAAAACCACGTATCAACTTGATGCGAATTTCTTAAAACTTGCCAAAAATATAATCTAGCTGCATACTCAAACATCTCTCTGATATCAGCTATGTTATAATATAGCTAAATTATAAGGCATTTGGGGTATTTTTTGAATTTTTCTTTTAAATATAAACTCTTTATAACATTTGTGTTTTACGGACTGGTTTTACTGTTGATCGCACAGTCTATTATTTTTCTCAAACATAAAAAAGATATCCAAAAAATCAACATACAAAAAGCGTCTGAAAAATTTATTGAAAGAGACAACTATTTTAAATCTTACATAGAAGATGTCAAACTTAAACTTTTCACCATACAAAACTCTGCAATATTTCAAGAACATATACATGATAAAACGGGTAAGCTTTTTTTACTCGATATAACAAATACAGCTAAAAACATTATGCAGCTTAGGTATATCGATGCCAACGGTATGGAAAAGATCCGTGTTCAAAGAGACACATATGGATCAAAACCTTACTTGATCAAAGATGATCAACTGCAAAACAAAAAAAACCGTTACTATTTCCAAGAAATTATGAAACTGAAAGAAGGTCAGTTCTGGTACTCAAAGCTCGACCTCAATATGGAACACGGCAAAATAGAACTTCCAAGAAAACCGGTTCTTAGAGTGGGGACACCCTTATTTCATAATGGGAAAAAAGTTGGTATTTTAATTGTCAATATTTTTATGAAAAAGATTTTAAACGATATTGTAAATACTCCGCTATTTGATATATACCTTATAGATAAAGATGGCTACATTTTAACAGATCCCCATAAAAAATCGTGCTGGAACAGATATCTTGGTACTTCACAAAGTATCAATGAATGTTTTGATCAAAATACCAAAGATATAGTTTCCAAAAGTGAACTAAAAGGGGAAAATTTCTACTCTAAAAAGATCTTTTTAAACAACGGTGAAGATATAAGAATGGTCTTACAGCTTAAAGATGAGTATATAGAAGATGCCATAGAGGAGGAATTTTACAAGCTCCTTTTTATCATGCTTGTGGTGATTCTCATCTCCTTCCCTTTTTCCTATTTTGTATCGATCCGCCCATCACGGCTCAAAGATAAAGTAGATACTGAGATTAAAGAAAAAACGAAAGAGCTTCAAGAGATCAATGAAAACCTTGAGAAAAAGATCAAAGAGCGTACAAAAGAACAAGATATTCTTCTCTCACTCTTTGATTTGAGTGATGCTGTTCTCTTTAAATGGAACAACGATGAAAACTGGACTGTCAACTCAGTTTCTAAAAGTGTTGAGTCACTTCTGGAATACACGCCTCAAGAGTTTATAAACGGCAAGATAGTCTATGCTCACTGTATCCATCACGATGACCTGCAACTCGTTATGGATGAGGTTACCCAGGCAATAAATGAAAAAAAATACTTTTTTAAACATGAACCCTACAGGGTCATTACCAAAAGCAATAAAGTAAAATGGATACTGGACAATACAGTGATCGTCAGAGATGAGAATGACAATATTACAAATCTTGTAGGCTATTTAACAGATATCACTGCACTCAAAACAAATGAGCTCAAACTCAAAAATCTCTCCATCACCGATCAGTTGACAAAAATACATAACCGCATGTATATCGATGAGATGTTGCAAAATCAGTATTACCGTTTTCACAGAAATCAGGAAATCTCAAGTATTATACTTCTGGATATTGATTTTTTCAAATCTATAAATGATAAATACGGACACCTTATCGGAGATATGGTCTTAGTTGAATTTGCAACACTTCTAAAATCATCTATACGCAAAGGTGATACTGTCGGTCGCTGGGGTGGAGAGGAATTTTTAATCATTCTTCCTCATGCAAACCTGCAACAAGCTCTAAAATTTGCACAAAAAATACGTAAAACTATAGAAAACAATATTTTTACAACTATTAAGCACATAACTGCAAGTTTTGGTGTGGCAACCTTTGAGAAAGGTATGAGTATAGAAAACCTCATAGATACTGCGGACAAGGCTTTGTACCTCTCCAAAGAAAACGGAAGAAACAAAGTAACTACCATACAAGAGGTCAAAGATTCAGGATTAGATGATGATTACAAATGAGCTGATACTCAACTATGTACTGCTTTATCTCTTACTTGAGTTTTTTGAAATCAGCTGGCAAAAAGCTCCTAGTATCATGGGAATGCTCATTCGTATGTACAAGTACTACCAGAGAAGTATCTTTTTATTTTTGGTAATGCACCCTACTTTTTACTTTGCCGTATGGTTTGCAATGCTGAGTGATTATAATATTTGGAGCATGATTTTGCTTCTGATAAAAACAGCTGATATCGCTACAAAAATACTACTCATCCAACAGGTCTTTATTAAAAAAGAGCTCTCTCAAGATTTAAGTCTTGTACTGCTGGCTCCCATAAATAATTTTTTACCTTATCTAGGTCTTTTTATCTATCCCGCATTTATTGTTCTCTCTCTTTCAAACTAGCTCTCAGACTGAGAGTATCCTTTTTGCATCTGTGCTTTTTTAGCAAGCACCTGCACACTTTGCGTTATATCATTCTCAGCTATATGATAATGTTCATGTAATTTTTCCAATGATTCATCAACCCTTTGACTAAGTGTTTTTGAGAGTAGCTCTATCTGCTGTGTCATTTTGGCAATCTGTTTATCTTCTGCATGTTGCAGTTCTTTTGAGATCAGACTTAACTGAGATTGAGATTTTACATAATCAGCTTTGATCACTTCCATATCCTTTACAAGATCTTTGATGAGCGTGTATATATCATGCAGTCCCTCATTTTGCGCTTCAAGTTCACCCATTTTATTTGAGGTGAGCACCATCTGCTTCATCAGAAGTTCGCTCTGCTCTCTTATGGCACTGATTGTATTTTCACCCTCATAAAGTGATGTTCTCACACCCTCCGCATGGGTTTTTAACGACACAATCTCTTTTTGAAACTCCTGCGTTACATCTGCAAGCTGTGCTACAGTCTCTTGTGTGATAGTGTGTGCTATCTCATCAGAAACATTTTTTATACTTTGTAGCGTCTCTTTTAAGCTCTCTATATCATCAGAGATATCTGCTCTACTCTCGATCGCTTTAGCTAGCAATGCTTTCACTTTGTTGTGATGATCCTGTTCTGCTATGCGCAATATATCTATATGCTTATGCACAACATTATCAAGTTCTGGAAGCTGTGTATTTGCAAAATACTCAAAACTCTCTGACACACCTTTATGAAGTTTTTCCATCTCATCAAACTTCTCTAAAAACCTACTCTGGTTTATCTGAATAGCATCAAGCGTTTTGATATCGCTTATGAACTTTTCACGTATATCTTTTTGAGCTTCTCTATCTTGCTCCTGATTTTTAATCATGCGAAGCTCCAACTCACGCATATACTCTTTCATCTGTGTAACCTGTTCCACTAAAAGCTTACTAAACTCCTGCTGCAAACGTGCATTTTCAGACTGTTGTGTTTGATGCATGATATTCATAACAATATACAAAAGCAAGGCAGTAACGATAGGAAATAGTGACTCACGTACCAATAAAAGGATATCTTGCACTTCAGGATGAGCAATAAAATGTATGAGTGAGCTTAAAGCACCAATACCTAGCATAAGCGGTGCATAGTTGATTTTGTTTGGTTGCTTGAGTATATAAATTTGGCGTAAAAATAAAAGTGCCATCAAAAAGAAGGCTATTAAAAGATCAGTATCGAACATAGTCTTTCCTATGTGTTAAAATAAGTCAAACTATTTTATCATATATTTTTATAAAACGATATCTAAAATCTCTTGAGGTTTAAAGACAACCTTCTCATAAAGAGGCTCCGGGCTAAATCCCCATGTAGCAAACAGTGCTTCAATACCTGCATTATGTGCACTCAGTATATCTTTTGTGTTGTCACCCACCATCCAGGCTTTGTGTTTATCGTGTCTGTAGTTATAGAAGTTTAAGATCTTGTTTAACATCTCAGGGTTGGGTTTGGAAGCACTCACTTCATCAGCACCGATAATAACATCAAAAAGATGACCGACATCCAAGGAGCGTAACATCCTTTGTGCAAACTTTGTAGGAGCATTGGTTGCAACGGAAAGTTTCACACCCTCTTCAAGCAAAGCATGAAGTGTTTCTAAAACACCCTCATAGAGGTATGGATTTTGTATGCACTGCTTTTCATAATGTTGCTCAAACACCACCTTGTCACTCTCACGATATGTCTGCGTACCATAAAAAAGTTGTGCAAGGTTACGAACCTCTTTGTTGATGGCCTCTACAATAAAAGACTCTTCAAGCGGAGGAAGATTATAGTTAAGCTTTCTAACATAGTTGATGGAAATGGTTATATCTTTTTTGGAATCTATCAGTGTTCCATCCATATCAAATATAACTACTTTCATCATCTTTACTTCATCTTTTCATAAAGTTCGCAAAGAGCATCAACAAACAGATCACTATCGTTTGGACATCTGCATACTCGGTACTCTTTAAACCCAAAACCTTCTGCTATCTCTCTGTACTCCACCTCAAGTTCAAAATCGGTCTCAGAGTTATCTATAGTAAAAGCGAGAGGGAAAATAACAACTCCCCTGTTTCTGACACTTTTGAGTTTATCTTCCAAAGATGGTGTGAGCCATTGCATCGGTCCCACTTTTGACTGGTAAGCCAAATGCACATCATGAAAATCCATATCCTCTTTTTGAAGCATACCTTTTAAAATCTCAACATGACGCTCGACATGTCTTTGGTACACATCACCTGCATCTACTATCTTTTGAGGTAGACCGTGCGCTGAGAAGATGATATCAAAATCATTATAGTTATCTTCACCCATCTTCTCTTTTATCCGCTGAAGTATCGCTTTGTTGTAGGTTGTATTTTCAAAAAAATGTTTGATCTCAACCAAAACAGCATTGCCTTTACTATCGTGATATGCCTCTTCAAAATCTTCTAAAGATGACTTGGTTGTGGTTGTAGAGTACTGAGGATACAAAGGGATAAGGTATATCTTTTGAACCTCTTGGGTATTAAGCCTTTGAATCACTTCAGAAGCAAAAGGTGGAGTGTATCGCATGGCAAAATCAACTACAACATCTTCACCAAGTCTTTTTTGCAACTTCTCAACAAGACTTTGTGTATGCCCAACCAAGGGTGATTTTCCACCAAGCTGTCTATATATCTCTTGAGAACTTTCTGTTCTGCTGAAGGTGATCATACCTGCTATAAACTTTCTTAGAAGATTGCTCTTCATAGTTAAAATATTTTTATCGTTGAACATGTTCTTTAAGAACATCTCAACCTCTTCAAGGTTATTTGGACCACCCATATTGAGTAGTACTACTGCTTCTTTGGCCAATTATCAATCCTCTTTTACTCTCAAACTAACATCATATATAATTTTTTGTAATGGTAACATATCTTCATACATTTTATAGAGTCTCTCTATAAGTTTTTCACCATCTTCTATAAGGTGAGGGTCAAGCACCTTGTATGTTGCCATCCCTTTATACAAAGCAAGTTCACTGTGCAACATATCCGCATGAAAACCTCTAGGGAATCTTTTGTAACCCTTCTCAATAGTTTTATAGCCCATTGCATTCAGCTTCTCTAACACTAAGGCGAGTTTTTCCCGTCTAATATCATCTTTGATGTATTCTCTATACGCATCAAGCATCGGTTTTTCAAACCACCTTACGCCAACAGCAACAAAAAGTTCATCGGGAGAAAAGTGAAGATAAAAAGAGGAGCTTTGCATACGAGAGCCGCTTCCCTGCCAAAAGATAATCCCTATACGGTGTTTAAGGGGCACTTTGATAGCACCCATTCTTCTGGTATCTCTGTAGATTCTAAAAAGTGATTTGTTGATTTTGGGAGCATAGTTTATGGTCGGTTCTAACGCCATAAGATGCTCCCCGAACTCTTCAACAAAAGCACGGGAAGGATTTAAAATATACTCCTCATACTCTTTTCTGTGAAGTTCAAACCACTCTTTATCATTGTTTTGGCGAATCGCTTCTAAAAAGGGTAAAGCTTTTTTACTAAAACCGCTAAACTCCAAAACTTTTTCCTATTTTTCCAGATTTCTGTTTCTGTATGCCAATGCTATGATCACAAATATGATCAAGTATGTTACCGGCACAAAATCAGGTATAGGTACAGGATCACCCTTAGCATAAGAGTGCATTCCTGCAAGATAGTAGTTCACTCCAAAATAGGTCATGATCACTGAAGTAAAAGAGAGTAACGAGATCACACTGTAGTTAAACTCACTGTAGATCGATTTGATAAATCTCAAGTGAACCACTACTGCATATACCAGGATCGTCACAAGTGCCCATGTTTCTTTAGGATCCCAACCCCAGTAGCGTCCCCAAGACTCATTCGCCCAAACACCACCTAAAAAGTTACCAATTGTTAAAAGAACAAGTCCTACCATCAGGCTCATTTCGTTGATTGCATTGAGCTCTTTGATAGAGAGACTGATACGCTTCTCATTGTGTTTATTTTTAAGTATAAATAAAATAATGGTTATAAAACCTAAGAGTGCACCCAAACCTAAAAAGCCATAACTTGCCGTAATCATAGAAACATGGATACTCAGCCAGTAAGAGTTAAGTACCGGAACAAGGTTGGTAACCTGAGGGTTCATCCAGTTCAGGTGTGCAACAAATAATATAAGTCCTGCCAAAATCCCTGTAGAGGCCATAGTCATCGGTGAGCGTTTTGAGAAGATAAACCCTGCAAGAACCGTTGCCCAACCAATATAGATCATCGATTCGTATCCATCAGACCATGGAGCATGCTCGGCAATATACCATCTCAGACCTAAACCAAAAGTGTGCAGTATAAAAAATACAACTAACAAATACAGACTTATTTTCGAGTATATTGCTATGTTAAACTTAGGCTTTATTATATTGATAAAACTAAGTACAAGCAGTATAAAACCGACTAAAAGATAAAATGGATAGAGTCTCTCAAAGATTTGTACTTTGTTGTAAAAAACCTCTGCAGCAATTCTGTTTTTACTCGGATATACATCACTACCATAAAACTTCTGATATTTTGCAATTTTTTCCAGCGCAGTATTTGCAGCACTCCAGTTTCCACTTTTAAGAGCATCATCGATGGCTGTAAAGTACTCTACTGCAATCTTACGCACCTCCAGAGCTTCATCTTGAGGCCATGTTTGCAATGCTTCTATTGTTGGGTACCATTTATCATTTATATCATTTGGTTTTGGCCAAATTCTAATAAGTTCACCTGAGAAAACCATATACGCTATATTTACTTTCTCATCTATTTTTAAAACAGCCTTATCAAACTTATTTCTGTGTTTTGGTTCTTTCCGTGCCGCCTCTTCTGCATTTTTGGCAAGTTTGTAACCGCCAAGATTGACAGGATCATCAAAGAACTGTGCAAAAGAAACAAACTTCTCGTTTTCAGGTACCCCTACCAGTTTATTCACTTCAGGTTCTTTTGTTCTGATGAGTTTGATCTCCCTGTAAATTTCAGGACGCATCATCATCCCAAGTATCACCTGATCTGCATCAAGCTTATACTTTCCGACATCAAGTCCCGAGCTTCTGTGTATCTTTGCAATGATCTCATTTGCTAAAGTATCCAAAGGCTTCATACGCCCTGCGCTGTCCTGAACGATCAGCTCGCCAAACTTGTTGGCATGTTCTTTATCAAACGAAGTGATGATTTTGAGTGCAGGATTCATCTCACTTGCGTAAGTTGGAGAAAAACTAAAAAGCAAACCTACAGCCAAAAGGGCAGGAAGCATTTTTGCCTCACTTGCTTTTCTTGCTTTCTCAGCCAGTTTTGAGAACCTGTTGCCTTTTGAGAACAGCGACCAAAACATTCCAATCGCAAGTAAAAAATACCCAAAGTATGATGGCCATGTTCCCGGATCATTGTTCACAGAAAGTACTGTTCCTTTTTCATCTTGATCAAAAGAAGACTGAAAAAATCGATATCCACGATATTCTAAAATATGATTCATATAAATTCTATATGGCATCTCAATGCCCTCTTCTTTATCTATGAGCACAACCTCACTTGCATAAGAGGCCGGACTCATAGAACCCGGATACCTTTCTAGCTCAAACTTCTTAAGTTTTATCTCAAATGGCAGCTTAATCTTCTCTGCCCCATAAGAAACATAAATATCCAAGCCATTTACTTTGATATGTGTAGGTTTTGCCAGTAAGCCTATCTGTCCAAATACCATCAACTCTTTTGATTTTTCACCCACCGTAACTTTAAACTTCAATGCATCATAACCATTTGTTCTTGGTGAAACATCCGGGTTTGTCACGATCTTTGTTGTTGCATGTTCTACAAACTTACGAAGTACAAAATTAGAGTTTCCTGCACTAAAGAGTGTTCTGCCTGTTACAGGTTCTTTATCATTTGGCACAAGTGAACCTTTGGAGCCATCATCCATTTTCAAATAAGTAAGTGGCATTGTGTGTTTCATAAACAGTTTAGCATCTTGAACATACAGGGAAATTACAGGTTTTGAAAACGTTTCATTTGATCCAAAATCGATAACAACATCATCACTTTCATAGTACTGAGCATATCTAAGTGCAATTTTTTCACCTTTACCGTTGGAAGTGATCATCATCTCAGCTACGGGATCGCCGCTATCACTCTCTACAGTTTGCTCTATGGCATTTGGTATATATTCTATAAGTTCAACTTTGACATCTTTACCATCTATATCACCCAATGAAGTTGAGAGATCATTGTCGTTTCGTTTTGAGAGGTACACTTTTTGCGAAGTTGAATAGATCGTTTTTCCAGATACAACATCAACTTTTAAATAGGTATCAGAGCTTGTCAGTGTAGAAGAACTTTCCCCTTCACGAATATGCATAATACCTTCAAAGCCGACAAAACGGGTGATCGCCGCACCAACTAAAATCACAAGAAAAGCTACATGAAAAATAAAGATTGGAGCCTTTTTCATCGTGTACATTTTATATCTGTATATGTTAAGTACAAGATTGATTGCAAGAAAGATCAACAGAAGTTCAAACCATTGGGCATTATATATCTCAGCCTTGGCTGTTGGAGTACCATAGTCATTTTCAACAATAGTTGCATAACCACACGCAGTAGCAAAGATAAGCATCAATACTGCCATTAATTTCATTGAACTTATAAACGATATGAGTTGTTTCATTTAGATACCTTTTTAAAAAAAGATATTCTAGTCAAATTAAGCTAACAAAGGGTTAAAAGTCGTTCAAAAATTCTTCTATATCTTCAGCAATGTAGGCTATAGCTTGTGTTGCTTTAGCATAATACACTTTAGTAAAATAACTGTCATCTATGGCAGAACTCGGCTCAAGATTATTCAGGATCGATCTGTCTGTAAGTTGCGCAAAATATGTTACATCAAGTACATTACCGCTTGTGCCGATGACAACAATAAGCTCACAACTGTTTAACGCCAAAGTAAGTTTGGCATACTCGGGTGCCGCTTCACCAAAAAAAACTATGTTTGGACGCAACTTTGCACCACAACTTGGGCAATTACCATGATGAAACTCATTGTGTTTTTTATATCCTATATCATATATATTTTCACACACCGTGCATCTGAGTTGTGTTAAAAAACCATGCAAGTGAATAATCTCATCTTCTTTTATACCCGCTTTTTCAAACAGATCATCAACATTTTGTGTCATCACCGTAATCTTATCCGGATACTTATGCTTAAGCTCCACTATAAGTTTATGCGCATAGTTTGCTTCTTTATCTTGAAGGTCTTGTCGTCTTGCATCATAAAACTTGTGTGTAGCCTCACCGTTTGTCTCAAGACAACCTGCAGTACACACATCTTCTATGCGGTGATTTTCCCATAGTCCGTCACTGTCCCTAAATGTAGTGATCCCTGATTCTGCACTTATTCCTGCACCTGAGAGTATTAAAACCTTTGACATCATTTCCCCCTTTTTTAACTTACGAGATTTTTTTAAAAACTATCCTATAGTCACCATTTTCAAGCTCTGTCGCCTCATGTGTGAAATGTTCGGCGATTCTGTCATACAAAGGGGTGGGTTCATGAAAAAAGATCCCCACAAGCCTCTCTTTGTCACTTTGTATCATACTTAAGCCGTTAATGGCATTGACCATTGGTTCGGGAGGTTGACACCCTGTGGCATCAAACTCATAGTAAGTGATACCATCTTGCTCATATTTGTAAAAATCGAGTGTAGTTCTTGGAATCTGCACCGGTTCTTTTTGCATGTTAATCCTTTTTATTTTTGGTGTAAGCTTTAAATAGCCAAAGAGATCTCAAACCCTTTTCTGTTGCCCTCTATCAGTTTGACAGATCCCCCATGTGCCTGTGCAATCTCTTGAGAGAGGACAAGTCCAAGACCGTTTCCTTTGACTTTTGTACTCCTAAAAGCCTCAAAAAGCTCTTTTTTGTTTTCTATTTCTATACCGGAATCGTAGATATAAAACTTATGAAAATCACCACTGTTTTCATATATGATCTCTATGGTTCCCTCATCATTTTCATCAAGCTCTATAGCATCTATGGCATTGGCTATAAAGTTGGAAAAAAGCATCTCCAAAAGGTCTTTATCGGCGTTGAGTATGAACCTCTGCTGAGGAAATATAAAAGTGATATCTTTGGAGTAACCGTAGTATCCTATGTCCAGATCAATAGACTCTTTAAGCTCACTCCACATAAAAGGCGACTTGTTAAGCTCTACACCTTTTGAAAACATCAGTGTAGCTTTTACAATCCTGTCTATACGGTACACCGACTTCTGAATCTCTTCAACAATAGGAATATTCTCAGGTATCACACGTTTTTTCAAAGTAGAGCTCAGAAGTGAGATAGAACCAATAGGATTGCGTATCTCATGAGAAAGGTGGGCTGCCATCTGCCCCATGGTTGCAAGGTTCTCTTTGCGTTTTTGCTCAGTAATATCTGTTGCTGAGAGCATAATTTTGTCTTTATAACTTGAACTTTTAACAAGGTAGGAACGCTTGTTAAACTTTACTTCATAGTCATCATTTTTAGGTTCTAACATATCTAGTAGCTTCTCAAGTACTTTGGCATGAGAATTTTGCAAAAACACACCACCGTCTGCATTGAGAATCCATACAGCATTTGGCAAAAACTCCACTATCTGCTCAACTGTATTTTGCAAATGATCATAGGAAGCTTTAAGCTCACTAAATTCCCGCTCAACCTTGTATGTCTGCTCTATGAGAAGATTTAGCTCTTCTGGTGTTATGCTAGACATCAAATGCTACCAGTATCTTGTAAAGTGAATGAGCATCATCACTGCCACACACTTCTCTAATGGAGTGCATAGCATATGTCGGAAGCCCTACATCTATAGTCTCCACACCTATCCTTGTTGCCGTAATGGGACCTATGGTAGAGCCACACCCCATGTCACTTCGAGTAACAAAGTGCTGTAGAGGTTCACCAAGAGATGAAGCAGTTTTCATAAACTTGGAGATCGTTTGTGAGTTAGAAGCATATCTTTGGTTGGCATTGACCTTGATGACAACACCTTTATTTATATGGGGTGTGTGATTGGAGTCATGCTTTGATGGGAAGTTTGGATGAATCGCATGTGCATTATCTGCTGAGATCATTATAGAGCTTCGCAGCATCTGCATATAGACCTCATAATCTTCAAACATTCTTCTCAGTGTATTTTCTAAAAAACTCCCCCCTGCTCCACTGGTGGAATCACTACCCACCTCTTCATGATCTGAAGCAATAAAAAGCATAGGCTTGCCCTCATCTATACTGCAAATACTTACCATGCCGACATAACATGAAAGAAGGTTGTCAAGTCTCGCACTTGCTATAAAATCGTTATGCAAACCGACATAGGAAGCTTTTTGTGTATCATAAAGGCTTAGCTCACTTGCATAGAGCTCTGATACATCCACAATACCCCTCTTGGCGAGTTGCCATTTTAAGAACTCTTCAAATTCAAAATCATCATTTGTAGTGACAACAGGAGATATATCTGTTTGTTTGTTGATCGTTTTATCTTTGTTCGCTGTATCATCAAGGTGAATTGCCAACGATGGTATGATCGCTATGGGCTTTTTTACATCTATGAGTGTATCTTCTAAAACACCTTTGCTTCCAAGATAACTTACACGTCCCGCCAAAGAGAGATCTCTGTCAAACCATGGAGCAAGAAGCAATCCCCCGTATGGCTCTACACCAAACTTCACAACCCCATGCTCCTTTATAACAGGATTGGGTTTGAGTTTTAGGTTTGGAGAATCTGTGTGCGCTCCCACCATAGTATAGTTTTTTGCCTCTTTTGGGTAAGTAAAGGCTATGATTGAGGAGTCATTACGGGTAACATAGTACTTTTTACCCGCCTCCAAATTCCACTTTTGCACTTCATGCAGTTGAGTAAAACCTGCATTTTCAAACATCATTGCCATATTTTGTGTTGCATGAAAAGGTGTTGGTGAGGCATCTAAAAAGCCTAAAAGTCCCTCATTAAAATCTTGTTTGTTCATATATAGTACCCTAAAAATTATCTTTTTTATCGATGGATATTATATCATTTTTTTTACTTGCTTATGTACAATGCACCCACCAAAGTACAATGCTAAAACACAAAAGGTATAAGGCGTTTTGTGCGTTTTGCATACTCTTTATACGCCGCACCCTCACAATGCCATAAGCTCTCTTCATACAACATCTTTGTTAGCATATTTACAAGAAGTATGAGAAATAAAACAAGCTCATACACACTAAAATAGACAAAAGTGACACCGAGCATACTTAGAAGCACCGATGCATACATAGGGTGCCTAATATAGGCATATATCCCTTCTGTAATAAGATTACATTCCTTTTTTATATCAGGTCGTATATTGAAATTGCCCAGAGGATTCTTTTGTAAAGCACTCCAGCCTACTAAAAGCCCCAGTACGATGAGCAACACACCAACTCCTGTATATTGCGTCCTAGCCGTCAATACAGGTAAAAGCATTAAAAAAATAACAAAAAACTGAATAAAAACCAGTATGCGACTTTTCATTTAGTTAATGATATCCACAAACTCATTTCCCTCAAGAGCATCTATGATCTTTGAGTCCACTCTTATGGCTGATTCGATGACTACATTTTGAAGCTTTGAGATAATGGTGACTTTAAGAGGTCGCCTTCCGGGATTTTGACGTATGATGGAGTAGAGATTTTCCAACACATCCATTTTATTGTCAAGACGCACAGCAAGATTGATCGGTTCAGGCGGCTTTTCCTGTACCTCTTTTTTTACTTTTTTCGTCTCCCTCTTAGCATCTTTAAGTGTCATGATCTTTGTAACACCTATGCGGGTGAACATCTCGGTATGCGTGATCTTTGCTTTAAACGCTATCGGCTCTTCCAAGTCCATCTCTTCAAGCTGTTCAAGTTTATCGGAAAAAAGCATAATATCGATATTTCCATGAAAATCCATAAGATTCACAATACCAAACTGGTTCCCTTTTTTGGAGATCTTTTTTTGTATCTCTTCCACTTTTCCTATAAAAATAGCATAGGAACCGTCTTTGATATTTTCTATCTCAGAAGAGAGTGTATAGTTCAAACCATCAAGCATTTCACGATACTCATCAAGTGGATGCCCCGATACATAAAAGCCCAAGGTGTCTTTTTCAAACTCTAAAATCTCTTTGAGTTCATACTCTTGCGAATTGTTTAAGTTCAATTCAACGGTAGTGATCTCTGCATCATCTCCAAAAAGTGATCCAAAAGCATTTTTCTTTGCTTCACTCGCTTTTTTGGCAGTATCTATAATAAGCTCTATCTGATCTAGAAGTGCTTTTCTTGAGTAACCAAATCTGTCAAATCCCCCTGATTTTATGATGGACTCAATAACTCGTTTGTTTACTTTGGAAGGCTCGATTCTGTTAACAAAGTCTTGCAGTGACGTATAATCACCATTCTCCTCGCGCTCTTCAAGCATCGCATGGATCGCTGCTTCACCAACCCCTTTAATGGCACCAAGACCAAAAAGAATAATCTCTTTGTCATCTTTGGTTATTGCTGAAAATTCAAGCTGTGAATCACAAATATCCGGTGGGCTCAGCTCAATGCCCATACGTTTCACTTCATCGATATAACGAACCACTTTATCTGTATTGTCTTTATCGGAGGTAAGAAGTGCCGCCATAAACTCATTTGGATAGTAAGTCTTTAACCATGCGGTCTGAAATGTAACCATAGCATAGGCTGCAGAGTGGGACTTGTTAAAACCATACCCGGCAAACTTCTCAATAAGATCAAACAGTTTACTTGCCGTGTCATAGTCATAGCCCTGTTTGGCAGCACCTTCACTAAACTCAGCATTGTACACTGCCATATCTTTTTTCTTACCCATGGCACGACGAATAATATCGGAGTAACCAAGAGAAAAACCACCGATAGTCTGAACGATCTGCATAACCTGTTCTTGATACACAATGACCCCATAGGTGTTTTTAAGTATCGGCTCCATAGAGTCAAAGGTGTACTCGATAGCCTCACGACCATGTTTACGCTCAATAAAGCTGTCAAGCATACCAGATTCCATCGGTCCCGGTCTGTAAAGTGCCAATACCGCGATCAGATCCTCAAAGTTATCAGGCTTAAGACGTTTGTTCAGATCCTGCATTCCCGAGGATTCTATCTGGAACATCCCCACCGTGTCTCCACCGCGAATAACCTCATACACCTTCTGATCATTCTCATCGATCTTATGCCAGTCAATATCTTTGTTGTATCTTCTTTTTATGAGTTTGATAGCATTATCGATAACATCAAGAGTCTTTAATCCCAAAAAGTCAAACTTGATCAAGTCAACATCTTCAAGGTAGTTCAACGAGTACTGTGTTACAAACGTATCCTCACCTGATGGTTTGTAGATGGGTGTTTTATACCAAAGCTCTTCATTGCTTATTACAACTCCGGCTGCATGAATACCCGAGTTTCTTTTGAGACCTTCTAGTTTTTTTGCAAACTCCCATACTCTTTTTGCATTGGCATCACTCTCGATCAGTTCTTGAATCTTGGGCTCTTTTTGAAAAGCACCATCTATGAACTCACCTTTTTTTGTTTTGCCGTTAAGTGTTATGCCAAGCTCATCCGGAATGAGTTTTGCCATCTTATCAGCCTGAGAAAGCGGCATATCAAGAACACGTGCAACATCACGGATCACCCCTTTTGCCAGTAGTGAACCAAACGTGATGATCTGTGCCACCTGATTTCGTCCATACTTCTCAACCACATAGTCTATCACCTCTCCACGACGAGCCTGCATAAAATCCATATCGATATCGGGCATACTTACACGTTCAGGATTTAAAAATCTCTCAAAAAGCAAATCGTATTTCATAGGGTCAATATCGGTGATATCAAGCGAGTATGCAACCAAACTCCCCGCCGCAGAACCACGACCGGGTCCCACAGCTATGCCCATCTCTTTAGCAACTTTTACAAAATCCCAAACGATAAGCATATAACCGGGAAACTTCATCGAGTTGATGATATCCATCTCAAATTCCAGACGTTTTTTATACTCATCATGTTTTTCTTCAGGTACATGCTTGAGCCTGTTTTGCAGTCCAACTTTACAACGGTAGGTAAAATACTCTGCATCGTTTTTATCTGCTGCACTCTTCCAGACTTTTTTTTGCTCATCTGTGGCATCTTTTGGAAGTTCAGGATCATCTTCGTTGTCTATGTTGAGTCCGTCAGCTTTGGAGTACTCCTTAGTAAATTTAAAGTTTGGCGGTATGGGATCTCCAAGTTTTAGCTCAAGGTTACATTTATCTACGATCTCCTGAGTATGCTGCAGCGCTTCTGGAATATCAGCAAAAAGCCTTGCCATCTGCTCAGGACTCTTGAGATAAAACTCATGCACTGAATGACGCATACGATTAGGATCATCATAAAGTTTATTCATGCCGATACACATAAATGCTTCATGATACTGGGCATCATCAGGATAGGTATAGTGGGTATCATTGGTAGCGACAACCTTTATCCCTGTTTCTTGTGCTATTTGAAGCACTTGATTGTCGATATAAAGCTGATCACCGATACCATGACGCATAAGTTCAAGGTAAAAGTCATCACCGAACATCTCTTGATACTCCAGTGCCACAGCCTTCGCTCCATCATACCCAAGAGCACCGTTTTTAACATTTCTTTCATTTTGCAAATTCAAATGCCAGTTCACTTCTCCCTGTAAACAAGCCGAAGTACAGATAAGACCTTCACAATGCTCGCGAAGCTCTTTTTTGTTGATACGTGGAAAATAGTACATCCCTTCTATAAAAGCTTTGGAAGAGAGATACATAAGGTTCTCATACCCTTTTTGGTTCTTTGCATACAAACAAATATGGAAGCGTTGTTTTGTGCTTTTGTCACCGAGGGTTTCACCGTTATGGATATAACCTTCCATACCGATAATGGGTTTAATACCCGCACCCTTCATCTGTTGGTAAAAGTCAATAGCCCCGAACATATTTCCATGATCGGTCATAGCCACGGCACTCATGCCGAGTTCTTTAACACGAGAGACTAAGTTGGAGATCTTGTTTGCACCGTCTAGAAGTGAATACTCTGTATGTAAATGTAGATGCGTAAAGGGTTGTTTACTCAATTTTTACCGCCTATAATTTCAAAAATTTCATAAATAAATCAATTTTTTGATTATAGTTAAATTGTCTTAATGTTGCGTAATAATTTTTATGAAGTTTTAGAAGAATGCTTCTAAAAAAGCTATCTTCCCGTTGTCGGACTTTTTCGTCCATCTTTGGCATAGCGCATTAAAAATGCATTTAGGTATTTATATTTTTTCTTATAACGCTTACTTGCAAAATATTCATGAATCATATCTATATTCTGCTCTTTTTCAACCATATTTTTATCTAAATTTTTATGCGTTTGTATGAGTTTTTCACCATTGTTTGCCATCATCTTTTTCCAAAATTCCTGTGGATACTTCACAACAAACACGGTACTGCCATCGTGACAGGCACGACACTTTTTAAGATACTCTTTTTGACCCTTAAATGTTGAAATGTAGCGAGCAGATAATAGGGTTGAGAGGAGTGTGGTAGCTAATACTGATACTATTATTAGTTTTTTCATCTAGTTCCCTTTTTTTATACTTTAAAAAGTATACATAAAATTTCATAATAAATGACTTAAAAATAATATAATATTTTTTTATATCTTAGATATTTAAACTTAAAGAGCAGATGCCGCCGACATCTGCTAAACAAGGAGAGAAAGTGGAACTATTTAATTTTTTCCAGGTATTCACCATCAACAGTATTTACTTTGATAGTATCACCTTCTAGAACATGATAAGGAACCTGAACAACAGCACCTGTCTCAAGTGTTGCAGGTTTTTTACTTCCACTTGAAGTATCACCTTTAAAGTTTGGAGGTGTTTCAGTGATCACAAGCTCCATCGTCTCAGGTGCACTTACAGAGATAGCTTTACCTTTATAAAAGATGATATCTACATTGATTCCGTCTTTAAACCATTTAGAAGCATCATCACACTGCTCATAAGTAAGTCCAAGTTGCTCATAAGTCTCATTGTCCATGAACTGATACATATCGCCATCATCATAAAGATACTGCATAGTTTTATACTCGATAACCGGTACTTCAAACTTATCACCTGCATGAACAGTTTTCTCTACCACTTTTCCATTTAAAAAACTTTTCATTTTCATACGAACAAATGCTGCACCTTTGCCGGGTTTTACATGTTGAAACTCCACCACTTTGTATGGGACTTCACCCACAATCAGACGAACATTCTTTTTAATATCACTCATACCGATAGTTGCCATCAATACACCTCTTAAACAAATTTTCGCAATTTTACAAAAAAATGGCTTAAAATCACTCAATTTCTTTTTTGTATTCTTATTCTCGTTACAATACACCCAATATTTTACAAGGATATATACACTATGAAAAAAATATTTTTTTTATCCTCTTGTTTACTCTCAGCCCTGAGTGCTCACGAATGTCACTACAAACTTGACATAGAACTCGACACGAACAAAGGCTTGCTCACAGGTACAGCCACCATAGAGAGTGATCACCCGAGTATGCAGCTTGTAAACTCTAAAGCAAACATAACAACCATGAAAAATGCCACCCTCAACATAGTGGATAATGCTCCCCATATCGTAAAAAAAGATACTCACAAAGATGTGCAGATCTCTTTTACACACCACTTCAAACCGATAAAAGATGATGTAATCCTCCTTGATACATGGTACCCAAAGATCGATATGACCTGTCGGTATGAAACAACACTGCATAACTCCAAACTTACTCCGGTTATGGAAGCTACAAAGATTTCCAAAACAAAAGATGCTACAACATTTACCTATGAGCACCCTCTTCGCTCACTGCACCTTGTGGCTTCTAAAAACTATGTTACAAACTCTACAACAAAAGATGGCATGAAGCTTAGTACCTATTTGTATGAAAAAGACAAAGACCTCTCAGAGACCTACTTAAAAAAATCACAAGAATATTTTACGATGTATAAACAGATGTTCGGCTTCATACCTTTTAAAGAGTTCTCCATTGTAGAAACACCCTTTCCAGCCGGTTATTCTATGCCGACATATACACTCATAGGGGAGCAGATCATTAACAAAGATTTTATTCTTGAGAGCTCTTTGGGTCATGAGATAGCCCACCAATGGTTTGGAGCTTACACTTTCTCACCGGAGCAAGGGAACTGGGTAGAGGGTATGACAACTTTTTACGCTGATTATCTTTATGCCAAAAACAGACATGAAGATGTTGAGTACCGCAAACAACTGCTCATCAAGTACAACTCCTTTGTCAGTACAAACAACGAGATACGACTTATAGAGTTCACACACAAACAACAAGAGAGTAAAAATGCCATAGGTTACGGCAAAGCAGCTTTTTTCTTTTATATGCTTGAGCAAAAAATCGGTAAAAAATCGTTTGAAAAAGGGATACAACTGCTCTTTAAAAAGTACCCTTACAAAACGGCCACTTACAAAAACCTCAGAGAGATATTTGAAGAGGCTTCAGGAGCCAAACTGCTTGAGTTTTTCAAAACTTGGGTCTATAAAAAAGGTGCTTTGGAGATATCTTTGAACAACACAAAGCTTAACTTCATTGAAAACCGCTATATTTTAGAGTTTGATGCCATCAACAACGTAAACTACGGCAAAGTTCCCGTTTCCATATGCTCTGATGAGGAGTGTGTCTATACCAACATAGATCTCAGCAAAACTAAGCAACGTTTTGAACTTGACATAGAACCAAATAAGCTTACCATAGATGAAAACTATAAGATATTTAGAAAACTTGTGAGTGAGGAGATTCCGCCTGTGATCTCCAAGATCCTTGAGGGAGATGTTCTTCTTGTCATAGATAGAGCAAGTGAACAAAAATTTGCAAAATTTAAACATATTTTTAAAAACTTTAAGTACGCCGATCAGGTGAGCTACGATGAACTTAGACAAAACAATATTTTTATACTCGGTAAAGACAACGCTTTATTAAAACGTATCACGATCCCTTTTACCATGGAGGGCGATGCCAAGATAGAGATGTTTAAAAATCCACTCAATGAAAACAATGTAGTCGCTGTTTTTGATATGAACAAGCTCTCAAGATCTATCTTTTACAAGCTTAGACACCTTGGCAAATACTCTACAGTTGTATTTAACAAGGGCAAGATCGTTCAAAAAAGTACAAAAAAATCTCAAAACGGGATAAGCTACACACTCTCTAGCGGCTCTTATGCCATCAAGCCTCAAGCGCAGAAGCTAAGCAAGGTGATTCAGGAGATTGCAAAAAACAAAATAGTTTTTATAGGGGAGAAACATACAGAGTTTGCAAGCCATTTGAACCAACTCAAAATCATCAAAGCAATGTATAAGCACAACAAAAAGCTTGCCATAGGTATGGAGATGTTTCAAAAACCTTTTCAAAAATATCTCGATGCCTTTATAGCCGGAAAAATATCTGAAAAAGAGATGCTCAAAAAAACAGAGTACTTTACACGATGGAAGTATGATTATGAGCTTTACCGACCTATCATTTTATTTGCAAAAGAGAAAAAACTCCCTATCGTTGCACTCAATGTTGATAGAGATATTACCAAAAAAGTTGTCAGTGAGGGGATGGATGCTCTGTCTAAAAAACAAAAAGCACAAATACCAAACGCCATAAATTTTGAAAATGACAAATACAAAAAACAGCTCAGATCGATCTTTGGTATGCACAGCTCAAAAAGCTTTAAAAACTTTGATGAGTTTTACCATGCACAGCTCATTTGGGATGAGTCGATGGCAAAGAACATCGTGAAGTTTTTAAAGAAAAAACCTGACTACTCCATGGCGGTACTTGCAGGAAACGGGCATATCATGTTTGGATACGGCATACCAAGCAGAGTCAAAAGACTGGGTCTTGATGAGTACATCATAACACTCAACATGACAAACCCTGAACCGGGCATAGCCGACTACCTGCTCTACCCTTCCAACATCAAAACACTCAAAGCTAAAAAGATAGGCTTTTATCCAAAATCAAAAGATAACCTGGAAGTGACAAAAATTGTTGATGGTTCTCTCGCGCAAAAAGCAAATATGCAGGTGGGTGATGTTGTCATAGCGATCAATGATCATAAGGTAAAAAATCTTTACGATCTCAAAAGAGAACTCGCTTTTGTTGAGGGAAAAACAAAACTCACTCTCAAAAGAGGCAAAGAAAATGTGGAAGTTATGCTCAACTTCACTAACAGTTTTTAAGTTCCGTATCTTCTTAAAACCTGCTATAATTTGAAAAAATTTTAGGAAGCATTCAATTATGGAATTTACCTTAGACGCTACGAGTAAAAATGCTCGTGCCTGCACCATCAAAACGGCACACTCCACGGTAAAAACACCTGTGTTTATGCCCGTTGGAACACTTGGAACTATCAAGTCTCTTGATATGGATGACATACTTCATCTGCTTGGAGCCGATATCATTTTGGCAAATACCTATCATATGTACCTGCGTCCCGGAGACAAAACAGTTGCCAAGATGGGTAAACTTCACGGTTTTACGACATATCCAAAAAGCTTTCTTACAGACAGCGGCGGTTTTCAGGCATTTTCACTCTCAGATATCTCCAAATCAAAAACAGACGGCATAGAGTTTAGAAGCCATATCGATGGAAGTAAACACTTTTTTACACCTAAAAAAGTGATAGATATCCAACACAATCTTGGAAGTGATATCATGATGATCTTAGATGATCTCGTCGCACTGCCGGCAACTCAGGAGCGTATCAAGATCTCGATTGAGCGTACAACAGCATGGGCAAAAGAGTCCATAGAGTATTTTCGTGCCAAACAAAAAGAGGGTATAGGCGTTGATCAAAATATTTTTGCCATTATCCAAGGAGGCACAGACAAAGCGTTTCGCACAAAAAGTGCCACAGAGCTATGCGCACTTGATTATGACGGTTTTGCCATAGGAGGTTTGAGTGTCGGTGAACTAAATAACGAGATGTATGACACGGTAGAACACACAACACAGTATATGCCAAAAGACAAACCTCGCTACCTTATGGGTGTGGGTACTCCTGAAGATCTCATAGAAAACATAGAGAGGGGCATCGATATGTTTGATTGTGTGATGCCCACGCGCAATGCAAGAAACGGTACACTCTTTACATCATTTGGAAAGCTCAACATAAAAGGTGCAAAATTTAAAGAAGATCCGGCACCTATAGACCCTGAGTGTGGATGTCTTACATGCAAGCGATACAGCCGTGCCTACATGAACCATCTTTTTCGCTCACGTGAGATCACATACTTTAGACTTGCAACCATTCACAACCTGCACTACTACCTCAACCTTATGCGTGAAGTGCGTGAGTCTATCTTAGAAGACAGATTTGCAGAGTATAAGGCTGCATTCTATAAAAAAAGAGCTACACTCTAACTACTTTGTACTACAAGTCACCAGACTTGGAAGTACGGATGTATATTTTTTTATCTCCTCTACCCAACATTTCAAACTGCTGTGCGCACCGTGATACAGGGAGCAGATCAGCCATTTAACCTCTTTTGAAGCGTTGTAAAAAAATGCTGTTGTTCATCTTAAGGTAAAATAACCACTATGAAAAGAAAAGATATATTTCTATTTTTACTTCTGTTTACGATGGGGTTTAATGCTCTGCATGCTTATGCGATTGAGATGCTAGATACGCATGCATGTGAAGTAAGTGAGTATGCTCATGAACTCTCCTACGATACGGAAGAACATATAGATGGTGATTTGTGTCATATCCATGCCTGTTTTCACACTTTGGTCATTTTATCTGAGAACAACCTTTTTGTAGAGTTGAGCAAACTCTCTTACACTCCCCATTTTCATGGAAAGATCTACAACTATAACCCATACAACAACTTTTTAAAACCACCTATCCTTTTATAATCTCTATCAACCCCGACTTCTGTCAAAAAAATTATATATAGGATATACAATGAAAAAACTATGGATTATTCCTTTGTTTGTCACACTTTCTCTCTCAGCACAGGATTTTGAAAGTTTCAAAGAGGAAGCACTACTCAAGAGCCCCTATTTGCAAGCCAATAAGATGGCGCTAACACAAGCGCAACAAGAGAGTACAATAACAACAAGGTATAAAAACCCCTCTTTGGGACTGGAAGCTTCCCAATTTTCACAAGATGGTGTCTCATCTACTCAAAGCGGATTTCGAGTAGAAGTAACCCAACCCTTACGTTTGTGGGGGATCGGTAACACTAGAGAAGAGCTCGCTAATGCACAAATATTGAATGCACAACAAAGTATCACACTTAACAAAGCAGCTTTTATTCGTGATCTCTCTTATCGCTATTTGCTCTATAAACGTTTAACAAACCTTCAAACATTAACTCAAGAGGAGTATAAGATTTCGCAAAAAATTGTTGCTATCTCCAAAGCCAGATTTGAAAGTGGAACCATTGCAAAGGTAAAATACCTGCAGGCCAAACTCGATCTCAAACGTATCAGCAACAACATGCAAAACATAGAACTCTTACAAACCGATGCCTACTACAATCTTTTGGCTTTTGCAGGTTTAAAAACACAAAGAGAGATACAAACACAATACAGTTTTTCTTTACACAAACCACAAGAAAAACCTAATTCACCCGAGTTGGCATATCTCGACTCACAAGCTAAAATTGCCAAAGCAAATGCACAACTCAATGCCAATAAACTTGAGTGGATCGACCTGCGGGCTGAGTTTGAAAATGAACCGGATCAGGATATCATCCGTGTTGGTGTCAGTGTTCCTCTTGTCGTTTTCAATACAAAAACACAAGAAAAGAAAATAGCACAACTTCAAGCCCAAACCAAAGAGCTTTTATATGAGCAAAAAGAGAGGGCAAACAGTTTTACTTTGAAAAAAATCTTACGCCTTGTCAATAAACTAGATGCTCTTGAACAAAGTACCAAAGAGCTTTATGAGATTCAACATGAACTTTTGATGATGTATGAAGATGGTTATAAGATAGCAAATATAAACCTCATTGAATTACAGCTTATTAAAAACCAGATGATCAGCACCAAAGAAAAACTCATAGAGCTACAGATACAAAAAGAGCGAAATATCGTCCAATACAACTATATAACAGGAGCCTATAATGAATAAAATTTTATCAGCACTCACCATTTTTTCACTCAGCGCATTTGCCATCGACATACCCACACAAGAGGTGCAGATGCACAGCTTTTACAAATCAAAGAAGATCAATGCAAAAGTGATCCAACTCTCAAACGCACAAGAGTCTATCACATCGGTAGTATCAGGACATCTTGAAAAGTATTTTGTAGAACCTGCCCAAGTGGTTGCAAAAGGGGAAAAAATAGCCCTGATAGAGTCTATCGTTGTCTCCCGAATGACTGCTGATTTTCTTTCACTCAAAAAACAGTTGCATGCTTCTGAGAAGAACTATGATGCACTCAAAAAGCTTTATGACAAAGGGATGACTTCCATGTCTGAACTTAATAACCAGAGTATAAAAAAGAGTGAAATCGCAGCCAAGCTCAATGCCCTGCAATCGCAACTAAGTACTTTGGGGATAGTGACGAAAAACCTTAAAAAAGCAACACCAAACTATATACTTTATGCCCACAGTGGCGGAAAGGTCTCAGCACTTCTCAAACCATTGCACTCCTCAGTCAGTGAAAATGACCCTGTTGTTTCCATTGCCAAAGAGCAAGCTTACTATATCAAGTCCTATCTTCCGTTGGATTATGCACTTCAGGCAAAAATAGGAGATAAGATAGTTGTTGATTTTGCTCATAAAAAGATACAAACACACATAACTCAGATCATGCCAAAACTCGATGAGACAACGCAACGCGTTATTGTGCTATCGAGTGTAGATGAAAAGGTAGAGAACCTTTTTATAGATGCTTATGTAGAAGCAACACTCTATTTTGGCAATAGTTTTGAACATTTGGCAGTCAAAAAATCAGCACTGAGCTTTTTCAACAATGAATGGGTTGTTTTTATGCCTAATGCAGAGAAACATGATGAACACGAAGAACACGGTGAACATGATGAACACGAAGAACACGGTGAACATGAGGAGCATGCCGGACACGAAGAGCATGCCGGACACGAAGAGCATGCCGGGCATGATGAACATGAAGAAAAACATGAAGATCACAGTGAGCATGAAGAACACGAGAACCCGTACACAATACGTGTTGTTGAAATTATTACAGAAGATG
>JALWLL010000002.1:3557-8391 GCA_026996295.1 Sulfurimonas sp. | reverse complement strand
TTTTGATAATAGAGACTAAAAACAGCTACATTATAACCTAAAAGTGTACTCCCGACATCTCCCATAAATATTTTTGCCTTATCCCAGTTCCATACTAAAAAACCACCAACTGATGCTGCTAAGAGTACAAAAATATCATTGCCAAAAAGTAAAAAACCTGCAAGAGCCAAAAATATCGCTTCACTTCCGGCATACCCATCGATACCGTCTAAAAAATTATAAAGATTGATAAACCACACAATAATAAAAAAAGCGATAATGTTGGTAAGAAAATGATTTTCAATGGTAACTATGCCAAGATCAATTTGAGCTAAACCACCTAAAAAATACAATCCACCAAGAGCCACACCCGCTTGAGCAACGAGTCTTATCTTTGCACTCAGATGATATATATCGTCTATATAAGAGACAACAGATATAACAGCCCCAACCAAAAGAGCAAAATACAAGCTGCTCTCAATAGCATTTGTAAAATACAGATAAGAGATACCGAAAAACCAGCTAAGAGCTACGGCGATCCCTCCTCCATGAGGTGTAGCAACACTATGGGAACTTCGCTCATTTGGTATATCTAACAAAGATCTTTTTATAGAGTACTCTTTTATAAAATACGTAAGCACAAATGAAGCAATAAACAAAAAGATATAGATCATCTACTGCTCCCTTGCATCATACGTGCTATAGCCTGCTTGGTTGTATAGGGGGTAGAGAAATCTGTTATTTTTTTTGTGTGGCTACTGTTTACTTCTAGGTTTGTATATAACTTGTTGTACAGGGAGGGTTTTACAAGGTGCACAAGGTTTTGAAAAAAAGGTATAGCTATAAGATAGGTTCTTTTATTGGCTCCTTCTATAATCATTTTCATAAAAGTGCTCGTTGAGATTGCCCCCTCATCACCCAAAAGAAAGACGCCCCCTTGTTGTTTTTCTATAATCAGATCAATAAAACAGAGTAAATTATCTATATATAAAAATGTACGTTTGTTATGTATATTTGCAAATGGTAAAATCGGTAGCGTTTTAATCAGCTTAATAAGTGTTGCAATATTGCCCGGAGCCCCTTTGCCATAGACCATAGGGATACGTACAATCGAAACACAAAAACTCTCATCTGAGAGCTTTTGGAGCTGCTTTTCCGCTTCAAGCTTACTCTTACCATAAAACGAAGACGGTTCGCATGGGGTATTTTCCTCTAAGACTTCCTGATTTTCCCCATAAACTGCAATAGTGCTTATGAATACAAAATGTTTCACACCCTCATCTTTTGCTTTTTTTGCCAACTGCAAAGGGTACTCTATATTGATCTTTTCATACGCTTCATAGCTATGTTGTATTTTTTGGTGCACCAAAGCTGCACAGTGTACGATCACATCTGTATTTATAAAATCGATACTCTCTATGGAGTTTTGCAAAAGTGAAAAAGTTGTAAAGTCATGTTTATTTTCAAACATTTTTACAAAACTACTTCCGATATACCCGCTGCTTCCTGTAACTAATATTTTTTTCATACTACTTCTTGTACTTTATAAAACTAATGACTATATAATTGAGAAAATAGTACGAAGCTTTAAAAAAATTCAACTTCTCTATCTCTGTGTAAAGCTTCCACACATACATAGCTGCCACAAACTTATTGCTTGAGAGAGAACCGCTGTAGAACCTGTACTTCGCCAAAGGCTCATTCAAACAATAAGCATACTCGGTCTTTTTAAGTAGTTTCAGCCAAAGAGCATAATCTTGTCGTTTAAGTATTAAGGGCATATAGACCTTGCCTAATGTTTGGGTATCATAAATAACGCTCAAACATGGAATATAGTTACTTTTGAGCATCTTTTTATAATCAACTTTGGATGGTCTGTCTATCACATCACTGATCACCTGAGAGTTCTCGTCTATTTTGACATACTCGCTAAATGAGAATGCTATCTTATTTTGCAGCATAAATGCTATCTGCTTCTCAAGTTTCTCTTTAACCCACAAATCATCTGCATCCAAAAAAGCTATAAAACGACCTTTTGCTTCCTCTATAGCTCTGTTTCTTGCAACTGCTGCTCCTGAATTTTTCTCAAGCTTGAGAAGTTTTATCCGATCATCCCTCTCAATATATTTTTGCACAATCTCATTGGAGTTATCGGGGCTGCAATCATCCACAATAATTATCTCCCAATTTACATAGGTTTGTGCCAAAACAGACTCTATACATTCTGCTATAAAACGCTCACTTTTATATGAGGGTGTAATAATAGAAACTAGATCCATAAACAAGCCTTCTCATACATCACTGCGACTCCTAAAATAATCGATCATCCCTTTATAGAGTAAAGAGGTATAGTTGTAAAAGGTGTATTTTGTTTTGTATTTTACATAGTTTTTACTTGCAAAGAGCATATTTATAACAGCCGCATTCAAACCAAACACCCGTGCAAACATTGCTCCTCTTCCAAATATGATATCATCACGAAGTGTAGCACCCGTTCCAAGGGTATCATGTTGTACGATATCGATAGGTTTATACACGATATTGGCACCTTTTTTACAGGCATCTGTCATAAAAATAAAATCCTCCCCAATCGCGTACTTGGCTCCCGGACCAAACCTCTCATCAAAACTAAGGGAGTATTTCTCTATAACCTCCTCCTTAAAAGCGACATCTATTATTCCTATGCTTGTTAATGTTCTTATATTTTGTCGAAACTCATAATCCCTGTAGTTTTTATAGTCATCCCCCTGAAATGTTTTGATCTTAAAAGTCAAAAACTCCAAACTCTCATCTTTTAAAAAGGTTTCGACAATGGTATCAAAGCTCTTCTCAAAATAGATCACGTCATCATCACACAACAAACATATGGAATCTTTCACTCTATATTTGAGTGCATTATTTCTATTTTTGGCAACACCACGAGAGTTTATTTGAGAATATACAACATTACTCAAACCCAGCAAAGTCTCTTTATAGTTTTGTGTTTGTTCATCCAGCTCAGAAGTAACCTGATGACTCACTGTATAGATCACATCTTTTTTTTCTTTTATAATATTTTTTAAGCCAAGTATCCGATTATCGATGGTAGAGATAAGTACATTTAAAATCATTGTTATTTACTTTTTGGAAAAGCTGCTACAAGTGCATCCAAGTCGATATTGATAGAGTACTCATAAAAGCTTTCATATATTTCAGAAGTAGTTGTATCTTCTTTCATAAGCAAAGGCTCTGTATCTTCTCTTTTGACAGATTGAAAATAATCTAAAAACTTAAAGTCTCCACCGGTGAGTTTTTTGGAAAATTGTATCCATGTGGATGGAATATTGTAAGCATCGGCTACAATAATCCCATGTAATGAACTTGAAGCGATTTTTTCACAAGATACAAGAGCATCTATAAATGCAAAAGGGTTGTGCATTTGAATATCCAAAATCTTAATATCCGGATCATCTTGCACCCGCTCAAGCCATTGACTTCCCTTATCTACATAATGGGGAACGATGCCAAGCTTATATCGTTTTTTTTGCGTGGGGTTATAGATTTTGGGTAACAAAAGTGCCGGATCTCCATAAACTTCAGGACAATCAATGTTTTGTTTCACTAAAAGCTCTCTTGTCAATGGTCCACGCACTGCACATATTTTTTTAGGTTTAGCATGGGGTTTACCCTCTTTAGAGATAAACCCAGACCCCCATACGATAGAATTTTTTGAGGCAAATTCCAAAATCGATCCAATAGCAAGATAATTTTCCTTATTATAGTACTCCGGTTCCACCCAGGAAACTTTTTTACCGCTGAAATGTTCAAATACTATAGGATTGATCACATCCCCAAAGTTATGTTTGCCCCTGAAATAAAACAGTTTCAGAGTATCTCGATGGAGTATATCGGTGATGATAAACTGTATCTTTCTGATACCGTATTTAGCTATTTTTTTCAACATCCGCTCTCTCTTTTGCATTTATATATATATTTGTTAACTTTACAGCAAGAAGTACAAAAGGGTTTTTGATATTTTTACTGCCCTCTTGGGTACATAGAAGTCTATATTGATAAAGCTCTTTTTTTACTTCCGGTTTCACAAATGTATTGGTAATATTTGTGGCATGTCGTCTATAAAGTGCCCGCACTTTTGTAGTGTACTTTACTTTTGCAACACTTGAGAGCTTTGCCCACAAAAGCCACTCTCCATAGTTCTTATACACTTCGCTCCAACCATGAACCATATCAAAGTGCTTTTTACTGACAAGCGCACCTGTACTGTGTACAATATTGCGTGTTGAAATATAATAATTTATAAAAAAGTTTCTATATATTTGCATCGTATCATTTACGCCGCGTGAAAATACCTGATCATTTTCATCGATCAAGTTAGCATTACAATGCACAAGTGAAACATTCTCATCACATTCAGAGACCATCACTTCAACATGATTTGCTTCAAGCATATCATCATGCCCTAAAAATAACAAATACGTTCCCTGTGCCATGGAAGCTGCCTTATTGTTTGTCTTCATCAGTCCAAGATTAACTTCATTTTTTATAATCGTGACATTTTGCATACCACTGTATTGACTTAAAATCTGATAAGAATCATCTTTTGAGCAGTCATCTACTGCAATGATCTCTATTTTTTGACGCAAAGTTTGATTGAGACAACTTTTGATTGTTTTTTCAATAAACTTCGAGCCGTTATAGACGGGTATAATGATGGAACATATAATCTCTTGTGACACTTAGAGCCTTTCTTCTTGAATAGATTTGTATAAAAAAAACATCGCTAAAAAATGTATGAAGCTATTGATAGCAAACGCATACGTCACACCGACAAGTCCGTAATTATTTACAAAATAGA
>JALWLL010000002.1:0-3457 GCA_026996295.1 Sulfurimonas sp. | reverse complement strand
TGTGACACTTAGAGCCTTTCTTCTTGAATAGATTTGTATAAAAAAAACATCGCTAAAAAATGTATGAAGCTATTGATAGCAAACGCATACGTCACACCGACAAGTCCGTAATTATTTACAAAATAGACGCTCAGTAAAACGAACGTTGTTGCAAATATGATCTCTGTGGTTACCGTGTACTTCACCATAGCCTTTGCTACAAGTACATACCCAAAGAGCCAACCTGCAACCTTAATGACATTGCCTATCATCTGCCATAAGAACAACTCGCTCATAGGTGCAAACTGATCGCTATATAACACCACAATAATAATTTCACGTAACAAATAGATACTACAAGAGATGATTATAGCAATAGGTAAAATGATATATATAGCCCTTCTCAACTCCAGAGATATCTCATGCTTTGTTTTCAACGAAGAAAGTGTAGGTAAAAAGTATGTTGCCAAAGATGTAGTAATTAGTGAGAGTGTAATTTGAGACAAAAGCCAAACACCCTGCCAGTAACCTGCATCTTCCAAAGAAAGCGATCTCGTTATATAATCCCGCACAACTATCATGGAGGTGTTAGAAGCTATAACAGCAACAAAGGTGATCATAGCAAATGCAAAAAGTTTTTTTATATGCTCGGCACGGATTGTATATAAAAAGTTTTTTGCTTTGAGCCAAGGCTCTTTTCTCAAATAAAACAGCGTAATAAAAAAAACAAATGACTGATTTGTAACATATGCGATTAAGGCACCATCAACACCATAGAGCATACTTAGTATGGAGATTATCAATAAAGAGACGATACTCAACACAATATTTAAAGTGATATAGTGACGAATCTGTTTTTGCCCATTTAAAATAGAAAGTAAAATGGTATTGAAAATAAAAAAAGGCATACTTAGTGCCAGAACAACTAAAACATAAGCATACTCTTCACTGTGAAGCAGCTGTTGTGATATCTGCTCACGAAATACCATCAAAAGAAGAAAAAACACTATACTTAGCACAAAGGTTATCTTTAAAGCAGCAGACCAAAGTCCATACTTTTTCTCCTCTTGCTCTTTGTACTCAGCCGTATATTTGGTTACGGCTGTTTTTAGAAAATTTCCAGAAGCCAGAAGTATAATATTGATAAAATTTTGCAGTTGTCCAATCAGAGCAAGCCCGGATGGCCCAACATAAACAGCTATCACCTTTGTCACAATAAATCCGCTTAATATGCGAACCATAGTAGCTACCGCTGATAAGATAGATGTTTTTACAAGAGTCATAATGTTTTTATTACCTTAGCAGGATTTCCTGCAACAATAACATTGGATGGGATATCTTTGGTTACTACACAACCGCTTCCCAGCACACTGTTTGTGCCTATACTAACACCCTTAAGCACTGTTACATTGTTTGATATAAAGACATTGTTTTCAATAACTACATCTTTTTTAAGAATATTTTTGCCCCCAAATCTTTGGGCAGGATCCAAGTCATGAAAATCGGAGTCTATCACTTGAAAGTTAACTCCTATCAAACAGTTATCTCCGATAGTAATACTTTTTCCATCAGAGATCATACAGGCACTGTTGTTTATAAAACAATTATCCCCGATTATAATACGGCTCTCTTTTTTTCTTGCATCCAAATAGGTATAACCCGAATAAAAATAGGGAGATTCCCGTACACCAAAAACAACATTCTTTCCAATGACTATAGAGCCCTCACCATTGGCAAGAACAGGTTGCAATTTTTTGGCATCTATGGGATGGTTTGAGATGAAAGCATAAAATAAAATTCTTACTTTTTGAAAAAAAACAAAGAGTATTTTTACTTTTATTTTAAACCATAACTTATTCAAAACAGTTCATCACTTTTACAATTTTTTGAGTATCTTGCATTGACTGAACACCACTTATAGGAAGACTCAATACCTCACTATGAATTTTTTCAGAAACTGGGAAGCTTTGCTCTTTGAATTCTTCATAAGCACGCTGATGATGAGGAGGTATGGGGTAGTGGATAAGTGTATGCACCCCATTTTCAAGCAAATATTGCTGCAACTCATCCCTTTTTTGTGTTCGAATAACAAAGAGATGCCAAACACTGTCTGTAGAAACAGTTGGCAAAACTATCTTTTTATTTTTGATATTTTGCAGATAATAATGAGCTATCTCTTTTCTTTTAAGTATCTCTTCATCTAAATATCTCAGTTTTACCCTGAGCATAGCAGCCTGTATCTCATCGAGTCGGCTGTTCACTCCCTTATAAAGATTTTCATATTTTTTTTGGCTTCCATAGTTCCCCAAAGCCCGTATTGTCTCCGCCAACTCTTTGTCATTTGTCGTAACGGCACCACCATCACCCAAAGCACCTAAATTTTTTCCCGGATAAAAACTGAATCCACTTGCATCACCCAAATTTCCACTTCTTTTTTCTTTATAGTAAGCACCATGTGATTGGGCAGAATCTTCTATAACTTTTAAGCCATACTTTGTAGCTATAGCATTGATACGCTCCATTTCACACGTTTGCCCATACAGATGAACAGGCATAACAGCCTTGGTTTTAGAAGTAATCTTCTCTTGTATGTTTGATGGGTTTAGCAAGTAGGTATGGCTATCTGGCTCTACAAGAACAGGAACCAAGTTGTTTTGGCTTATAGCCAAAATTGAAGCTATATAGGTATTTGAAGGGACGATAACCTCGTCTCCATCATCCATGACACCCAGTTCCTTATATGCTCGAAGTATCAATATAAGTGCATCCAAACCATTAGCAACCCCAACAGCATACTTACTACCGCAGAACCGGGCGAACTCTCGCTCAAACTCCTGATGTTCATTACCCTGAACATACCAACCACTGTCTATCACTTTTGTACATGCTTCAATTAACTCTTCTCTATATTGCGCATTGATACTTTGTAAGTCTAAAAATGGGATCATGATACAATCTCATGTGTAAATTGCGTATAATCTCTAATATAATCATCATGATCATAATACTGATCTGCCAACACCAACAACACACAATCATCACTAAAATCGTGCATCGTACCCCATATCATCGCATCTTGCAACAAACCGATATTGGGCTGATCCAAAACAAATGTTTCTTTCTTCACCCCATTGTCCAAAGTTACTTTACAACTGCCACTCACCGCAATCAAAAACTGTTTTGTCTTGTAATGAGCATGGTTTCCTCTTGGTACACCCTCTTGCGTACCATAAATGTAAAAAACCCTTTTCATCTCAAAGGGAATCTCTCTTTGAGCTTCCAAAGCAATAAGCTGTCCCCGATGATCACCTAAAATCTTAAACTTCTCTAATTTACTTATCATTATTATACCTCTGCAAATACCATTCAACCGTCTTCACAATCCCACTCTCAAAGTTCTCATTTGCTCTCCAGCCAAGCTCATCCTCTAGTTTTGTAGCATCTATGGCATAACGTCTGTCATGCCCGGCTCTGTCTT
>JALWLL010000001.1 GCA_026996295.1 Sulfurimonas sp. | reverse complement strand
CTGACTCGTAGGTGTTTGGCGCTGTATGTTAGTGTCGGCATACTTGAACTTTACACCCTCGTCTCCATTTAGAAGAGAGACACCTACTAACAGCACTACTAACAATTTGATAAATAGTATCTTTTTCATGTAGTTCTCCTTATAGTTTCTATAATATAAAATTTTATAACTAAATGGTTTATGAAATGCAAATGAGAAGTTTATAACGACAAGGGAAGCTCAATGAGAGTCTGTGTTGTACCATCCTGACTTGTAACCGTAATCTTACCTTTGAGATGATCCTCGATGATAGTTTTGCACATATACAGACCGAGTCCTGTTCCGTTTTTTGATTTGGTTGAGAAGTAGGGTTCAAAAATTCTTTGTAATATCTCAGGTTTGATGCCACCGGCATTATCTTCGATAAAAATACTTAGATGAGTTCTCTCTTGTTTGACTGTAGTTGTGATGTATTGTTTTTGTGTCGGATTCTCTTTAAAAGCATCAACAGAGTTTTTTAATATAGTAATGATACTTTGGATAAGTTCATTTTGGTAGGTAGAAATCTTTATCTCTTCATCTATTGTTTGTATATAAGTGATCGACTGCTGTTTGATCTCATCATCTAATAGTGCAGTAGATTTTTCAAAGATCATAGCAAGTTTTACTTCAGTTATAACTTTATTTGGTTTAAAGAAGTTTCTAAAATCATCAATGGTTTCAGAAAGATAGTTTACTGTCTGCTCCATTTTATTAAGTGATTTGTACATGGTCTGTGTATCCAAAAGATCAAGTTCATGTTTTATCTTGAGCGTGGCGACAAGTGTATTGATAAGTGAAAGCGGTTGTCTCCATTGATGTGCTATCATACTCACCATTTCACCCATAGCAGAACTTCTTGAGTTTGACAAAAGCTTTTCCTGATGTTTTTGCAACTCTTTGGCATCGGTAATATCATTTCTAAAAAGTATATAGCCTAACTCTTTGCCGTAACTGTCGTATTCGGGAACCAAGGTGTTGCTCATCCAAAGCTCTTTGCCGTCTTTTGTAAGTGTTTTTTGTTCAAAGTTAAATACTTTGTTTTCTTTTGCATGTTGGCAGATCTGCTCTTTTAAAGTTTTGTTTATATGAAGTCTTTCAAATAAAAAATAGTTATGATCAAGCAGTTCACTCTTTGCATAGCCAAGTAGTCTAAGTTGCGCCTGAGATATATCTCTTATCATAAATTCACTATCAAGCTTAATTAGAAGTACTTTGTTGTCAATAGTTTTTCTATCACGAATAAGCTCTGCGTTAAGCTCATTAACCTTTTTAATATTTGCTTCCAAAAGGGCGTTGGTGTTAGCCATGTTAGTTTGATCTGTTATGATGAGAGCGACTAAGCGTTTTTCTTCATCAAAAGGGATGATACTAACATCTTGCTGCATATACTCGTAGTTGGAGATTTTGAGTTGATTGATCTTGATCGGTATGAGATATTTAGATGTGTTTGCTGTATAAAATGTCGGGGTTTTCATACGAAGAGCAGTTTTGATTTTTCTTGTCAGGGTTTTTGTTTTTATGTTATGAAAAACTGCATCAAGTTTTTTTCCTAAAACAGAGTCCTCTTTTAATCCTGTATGTATTGCAAGCCATTTGTTCAGATAGTATATGTGTAGTTCATCATCGAGTATGATAATTCCGTTATCTATACTGGAGATGATCTTTTTATCTATATCAATGCTTCTAATATCGTATGTATTCGTTCTCTGAGCCATTGTATAGATTCATCCTTGGTGAGTATAAATATTTTTCCGTGTATCATTTGATCTTCAAAGTTAAGGTCGGTGTCTATCACGATCACTTGTGAATATTGCAAGAAAGTATCAACATTGGCAATCTCATTAAGAGGAACTTTACTTATACTTGGAAGTGCAAAACTAACTTCTGTATCCATCTCTTGGGCAAGTCTGGTTGTGAGTGAAGATGTAAGTACATTGGTAAGCTCCAAAATAGCATCATCAAGATCTTCGATACTTTCAAGTTCGAGGTGTTTTGCTAAATTATTTGCACTTTCTTCATCAATAAAAAAAGCACTTTCTCCATTGAACTCTCCCATAAACGCTTGGGTAGAGAAAAAATAACTGGAGTCTTTAAGTTGGTTAAATCTTTCCATCAGTTCTGAGACCTGCATCACTTTTATGTTTGGGATACTCAGTGATGCAAACGCATCTAACATCTCAGCTATAACGGCAGTCGCATTACCGTAAGCCACATTCATAAGTTCTTGGAGTACATCTTTTTCATCTTCGGTGAGTATAATAGAGTTCATAACACTGCTTACAATATATCTAGTATATCTTGCATTTTATCTGCATTGATCGGTTTTTGAACATGAAGTTGCGCACCAAGAGCTATAACCTTTTCTTTTGCCTTTTCTTGTATATCAGCTGATATCACTACTATTTTGGCATTTGGATATGCTTCAAGAATTTTTGGAAGCGCTTCATAGCCATCCATAACAGGCATGGTTAAGTCTAAAAACACTATATCGGGTTTATGCTCTTTTACTATTTCAACAGCTTCGGCACCATTGGTCGCCTGAAAAATTTCAGCGTCCTGAACATGTGTTTTTAATGATTTTACGAGAGAGAGTCTTGCAAGTTTGGAGTCATCTGTAACAAGGTACTTCATAGTTAAGCTTCCTTGGTTTTAAAAGATCGTATGCTCTCAGCCATTCCAAAGTCAGGATGATGTTTTGGATCAAGTACCGCTTGGGCAATTTTCTTGGTATCATTATTTACAATAATAGGCGCTAAAAAATTTACTGTAGAGTTTTCAAGGGGAGTTTGAATCACTACGATGTTATAAACACTAACATGTGAGTCTTTGTCGATATCAAGAAGCACTTTTATATCTGAAGGAAGATCAAAAGAGTACTCTCTTAGGGCATAAGGATTGGCTATAGTAAAAGAGATATCTTGGTTGTTGGTATCAGTCATAGTAGAGAAAAACTCATCAACTTCAGTAATTTCCACATGGGTTGTTTCTTCAAAACCTAAAATATTACCACGTACTTCATAACTCATTGTATATCCTTTTTAAAAGTTGCTTTCTTGATACTTCAAACTCTCAGATACTATGTAACATTGAGCATCTTGTATGTTGTTTATATTGTAGCCGTTTGTAATTGCAAAAGCAAATTTTTTATCTTCATATATAAGGGTTATCCCCTCTGACATATCTACAAAAGAGAGCTTCGCTGCCTCTAACAGTTTTGCATCTTCTACATTGTTAAACTCAAGTTCTATGCTTATCCAGTCAAACGCTCTTGCACTGTCTTGAGCGGCCATAGTAACTTTGAGTGTAGTTGGTGAGAGCACTTCTATGTTTCGCAACTCGGCATCTTGGAAGTTTTCAAATCTTTGTAAAAAACCTCCAAGATCTTTTGCTAAAAGTGGTTTCATTTTACTGACACCCTACACACTCCATACTTCTGTCTTCAACATCATTGGCCATCTCCGGCGATTGTGAGCGAAGATAGTATGTTGATTTGAGTCCTAGCTTCCAGGCAAGCATATAGATCTCATTGAGATAACGTCCACTTGCTTTATCAAGTGTAATAAATATGTTGAGACTTTGCCCCTGATCTATCCACTTTTGTCTGATCGCGGCTGCTTTGATAAGAACAGTTTGGTTTAGATCATATGCAGGTGTATAGTATGCCCATGTATCAGGAGAGAGGTTGGGAACAACAACCGGAATAAGACCACTCAGGTTCTCCTCAAACCACTTACGTTTAAATACAGGCTCGATCGCCTGTGTTGTGCCGGTTAGGATAGAGATAGAACTTGTTGGAGCTATAGCCATCAGGTAACCGTTTCTCATCCCTTGTTTTTTTACTTTGGTTCTTAGTTCATCCCATTCATATTTGGAAGCGAACAATCCACCCCGATCAACAAGGTTGATAACTTCAGCATTGGCATGATCCATCGGCATGATACCCTTACTCCATTCAGAACCTTCAAACTCAGCATAGCTTCCTTTCTCAAGTGCTATATCAGAAGAAGCGCTGATGGCGTTATAGCTAACAGCTTCCATAACTTCATCTATCTTATCAAAGTGTTCCTGACTTCCCCATGTTATACCTTTTTCGGCTAGCATCTGAGCTTCACCCATTACGCCGAGTCCAATGGAGCGACTTTTCATGTTTGTGCGTTTTACTTTTTCAATAGGGTAGAAGTTAAGGTCGATAACATTATCCAAACAACGAATAGCTACGGGAACGATACGATCTATATCCTCTTTGGTGTTGATGCGAGAAAGGTTTACAGAAGCGAGGTTACACACGGCAGTATCACCGTCTATTTTTTCTTTTTCCACAACATAGATAGGCATCCCTCCAAGGGTATCAAGAGCAGTGACCTTTTTCGCAGGTTTCTCTATGCCGCTGTCAACTTTGACAATCTCTTCCTCTTCATAAGAGACACTGTCTCCATTTTCAAAAATGAACTTAATTTTGTAATGGTTAGGGTTTGTGTTTTGAAATATCTCTGTACAAAGGTTTGAACTTCTGATAACACCCGTGTGGTTGTTAGGATTTGCACGGTTTGCATTGTCTTTAAAACAAAGAAAAGGAGAGCCTGTTTCAAAATAGGAAGTAAGGATCTTTTTCCAAAGATTTTTTGCTTTGACCTTCTCTTTTATGATGCTTTCATCTTCCTCAAACTCTTGATAACGTTTGTTAAATTCTTCACCATAAAGTGTCGTAAGTTCTCTTACATCATAGGGATCAAACAGTGTCCAGATACCATCTTCTTGTACTCTTTGCATAAACAGATCATTGAGCCACATTGCTGGGAAAAGATCGTGTGCACGACGACGCTCTTCACCGGAGTTTTTCTTAAGATCCAAGAAATCATTTATATCTATATGCCACGGCTCCATGTAAACGGCTATGGCACCTTTTCTTGTGCCTAGTTGATCTACTGCTATAGCTATGTCGTTTGTTATTTTTAAAAACGGTACAGTTCCGCCGGCTGCATTTTTATGCCCATCTATAAAAGAACCCATGGAGCGTATGCCTGTCCAGTCCCAACCTATGCCGCCACCAAATTTTGACAGCATTGCCATCTCTTTATAGGCATCAAAAATACCTTCAATATTGTCGGGAGTTGATCCTATGTAACATGAAGAGAGTTGGTGTCTGGTTGTTCTTGCATTTGAGAGTGTAGGTGTTGCTAACATAACCTCAAACTGAGAGATCATGTTATAAAACTTTATAGCCCATTCATGTTTGTTTATCTCCCTTTGAGCCAGGAACATCGAGATCGCCATAAACATATGTTGTGGCAACTCTATAGGATTGGAATCTTTGTCTTTTATAAGATATCTGTCATAAAGTGTTTTCACTCCAAGGTAGTTAAAGAGCTTATCACGTTCGGGCTTTATGTGTTTGTCCAGCTCTTCAAGGTCATACATATCTGCTAGTCCAAGAAGCAGTCTCCCCTCTTTTTCCCCTCTTCTAAAATACTTTTCCAAAGAGCAGTAGCCTGTAAAACCGTTTACCTGATGGTAGAGGTTAAAAAGAAAAAGTCTAGAAGCAACAAATGTCCAGTTTGGTGCATCTATATCTATCTTATCAACAGCTGTTTTGATAAGTGTTTGTTGTATCTCTTTTGATGTTATACCATCTCGGAAGTGGATCTGTGCGTCTACTTCTAACTCACTTTGAGATACGTTAGCAAGTCCTTTGACTGCTGCAGAAGTGTACTTCTGAATTTTTGTGATGTCAAGTGGTTCTGTTCTACCATTTCTTTTTATAACTGTTATCATAAACTATCCTAATTATTTAAATACTCTTGCAAAAATTTTATCTACATTCTTGGTGTAGTAGTCATAGTTAAAGCACTCACGTATCTGCTCTTCTGAGAGTTTACTTCTGAGTTCCTCATCTGCAAGTAAATGGTTAAGGTACAGAGACTCCCCTTTTTCATTTGTTGTTGGGCGACCTTGTTGGATCTCTTCCCAAACTTTCATAGCATTTCTTTGAACGATTTTATATGCATCTTCGCGAGAAACACCTTGGAGTGGCAACTCAAGTAAAACACGTTGTGAGAAAACAAGTCCACCTGTCAAGTTAAGGTTTCTCATCATATTTTCAGGGTAAACCGTAAGGTTTGCTATAACGTTATTCATGCGATGAAGCATAAAGTCAGAAGTTACAAATGCATCAGGCAGCCAGAAACGTTCAGTTGAGGAGTGAGATATATCTCGCTCATGCCAAAGAGCGACATTTTCCATAGCAGGCGTAGCATAGGCTCTAATGATGCGCGCAAGTCCTGTAATATTTTCAGTGAGGATCGGATTACGTTTGTGAGGCATTGCAGATGAACCTTTCTGCCCTTTTGCAAAATACTCTTCACATTCATACACTTCTGTTCTTTGCCAGTGACGCACTTGCACAGCAAACTTCTCGATCGTGGAAGCCAGAAGAGCCAACGCTGTTGCAAGTCTTGCATAACGATCACGTTGAATAACCTGGTTAGAAGCTGGAGCAGGTTTGAGTCCAAGCTCTTCGCATGTGTACTCCTCAAGTTCCAGTGGAGCGTGAGCAAAGTTACCCATAGCACCACTTACTTGACCTACTGCAATAACTTCCATAGTTTGCTCAAGGTTTGTTAGGTGACGAGCCATTTCATCATACCAAACAGCTAACACCAGACCAAATGTTATAGGCTCTCCGTGTATCCCGTGTGAGCGACCAACCATAAGAGTCATCTTGTGCTCCATTGCGCGTTTTTTGATCGATTCCATAATCATCTTTACATCTTCAATAATAAGTGCTAAAGAATCTTTCATCTGAAGTGCAACAGCTGTGTCGATCGTGTCAGAACTTGTCATCCCATAGTGAAACCAACGAGATTCTTCACCCAGAGTTTCTGATACGCTTGTTGTAAACGCTATGAGGTCATGACGTGTTACTGCTTCTATCTCATCAATACGCTTGATATCAAATCCTGCATTTTTAACGATCTTGTCTGCATCTTCTTGAGGTATCTTTCCGAGTTTTGCCCAAGCTTTTACAACTGCTTTTTCTACATCCAACCAAGCTTGGTATTTAGCTTGGTAAGTCCATTTTGATGCCATCTCTTCACGTGAATATCTATCGATCATATATACTGCCCTTATGTTGATTATTATGTTAAAATTTGCATATTTAAAGTTATTTATTCTACACAAAATATTGTAAAAGCACGATTAAACAAGGACTCTAATTTGCCATTTATTATGAAAAAAATGTTTGCACAAAAAAAACAAAAAGCTTTTCTTTTTCTTATCAAAGAATTGGGCTATACACAAAAAGAAGCTCAACGTCTCATAGCTAAAGGGAGAGTGTTTGTTGATGGAGAGGTTATGTCTAAAACCGCAGGTGAAATTGAGGGTGCATTTGAATTTATCTATTTTGAACCTCTTAGCAGAGGATTGAAGCCAACATTTGTGCATGATCAGTTTGTTGTCTTTGACAAGCCAAGCGGCGTACTGATACATCCACAAAACAGACACACACCCTACTCTCTCATAGATGAGTTAAAGTATCAGTATGGAAGAGATGCAAATATTGCACATCGTATCGATCAGGAGACAAGCGGTCTTGTTTTGTGCGCAAGAAATAAGAGTAGTGAAAGAGATATCAAGATGATGTTTCAAGACAGAGATATGAAAAAAACATATCTAGCAATGGTTCATGGCAAAATAGATCAAGAGATCACTATAGAAGCTCCACTTCTTAGAAAACAAGATGATAGTGCAATTGTCAGAATGGTTGTGAGAGTTCACGAGGATGGTAAAGCTTCCAAGACACATATAAAACCTTTGAAGTATTTCAAAGAACATAATATTACACTTGTTGAGTGTTTGCCATATACAGGAAGACAACACCAAATCAGAGTCCATTTGTTTCATGTGAAACATCCAATAGTCGGAGATCCAATATACGGACAAGCTGAAAATGATATTGTTAAATTTTTGGACAAAGAACTTTCACAGACACAGCGAATAAAAAAGAGTGGTGCAAAAAGATTATTGTTACATGCGAGTGAGTTAGAGTTTGATCTTTATGGATCCTCTTTTCATATAAAGAGTGATTTGGAGTTTGAAAAAACCTGTTTTGAAAGTATGGGTATTATTGTAGAGTAACAAAATATTTTAGCGCAATGTTTCACATGAAACATATCTAGATTTTAAAAAAGCCTAGAGTAGCTGATTTATTTACATTTGATGTGAATAACTTTTCTCAGTTTAAATAATATATTTTTTCCTTTAAATATTTTTTTCATTATTATTTGACGAAAGCCCTAAAAACAGGGCTTTCAACTATGTTTAAGCTAAGAAAATTTCAGGAATAATTTATATAAAATTGTTCTTAAATTGAACGGAAATTTTATAATTTACCCCTCCTCTTAACGACCCTTATTCACACTTTGGAG